>CAKRHU010000165.1 GCA_934339215.1 uncultured Lacticaseibacillus sp. | reverse complement strand
AACAGCTCTTGGGCATGTTGCAAGCGAACGTCTTCGATAAAGTTGCTTAAGGATTTGCCGACGACTTTATGAAACTTACGCGACAGATATTCAGGAGATAAATTCGCGCGACTTGCCAGATCCGTCAACCGCATCGATTTGGCATAATTCTCATCGATATAGTGAATCACGCCAGCGATATCCGGATTCGTCCGCGTCAAATCATCGCAGTGCACATCTTTGCGATATAAGACACTGAAGAAAATATCCGTCAGCAAGTGATCCTTGATCGCATCAGTACTTGTCGCATAGTCAAATTCATAGCGATGAATCAAATTGCAATCATCAAATATTCGCGAGTCAGCTTGCAGGCGCTGCCCGATCAGCTGAGTTGGCGGGATCATATCATTGTTCAACGCAAAACGGAAAAAATGAAAGCTCAGCGGCGACTCTACTCTGCGCGCAAATGGTACCCCTGGTGGACACACCAAAATATCACCACGCACCGCTTGGCCTTTTTGCCCAGCAATCGAGTAATCACAAGCACCTGATTCGATCACGTACATCACCCATAAATGTTCCGTATCGCTATCCAATAAAAATTTCGGTTTCGCGTTCCAATAGGTATACGCATTGATTGTTGTTTTTAACATAATACCCTCGATGTCAAAATAATCCATGAACGCGTCAATAAAAAGAATTAAAAGCGCTTTCTAAAATTCGTGAGCTCTAAGTGTAGTTAATCACAAAAGCTATTATAAAAGGAGATGTGTGAGAGATGCAAACGGAATTGCAAACAGCAGACGTCACCGTCGTTGGTGGCGGCTTAGCCGGAATCTGTGCCGCAATTGCTGCGGCAAGGCTCGGCAGTCAAGTGAACTTGATTCAAAATCGTGGTTTGCTCGGTGGCAATTCAAGTTCTGAGATCCGCGTCTGGGTCGCTGGTGCCACCAAGCATGGCATTAACCGCTATGCACGTGAATCTGGCATCATGGATGAATTATTTTTGGAAAATCAATACCGCAATCCTGACGGGAATCCTTATTTTTGGGATGCGCTGTTGATCGAAAAGGTCCGCGCTGAACCAAATATTCATTTGTTTTTGAACACGCAAATCGAAACAGTCACCATGGCTGATCCTGAAACTATTCACGAAATCAGTGGGACCAACTTTACCACTGAAACCAACTATACCTTCGCCAGCCCGACATTTATCGATGCCACTGGGGACGGAACCGTTGCCTTTCTTGCAGGTGCTGATTTTCACTTCGGTCGCGAAGCACGCAGCACTTACAATGAACAACTCGCCCCAGAAGTGGCTGATGATGACTTACTCGGCAGCTCGATTCTCTTTTACACCAAAGACGTCGGCCATCCAGTAAAATATATCAAACCAACTTTTGCCAAGGACATCACCCAAACGCCGATCGTGAAAAGTCGCGTGGTTCAACCTGATGGCAGTGGTTGTGATTATTGGTGGATCGAATATGGTGGCAAACTCAACACCATCAAGGACAAAGAAGCCATACGCGATGAAGTGTGGGCAGTCGTCTATGGGATTTGGGACTACATCAAAAATTCCGGTAAATACGACGCTGATAACCTCACCTTAGAATGGGTCGGCTCTACCGTTGGCACTCGCGAATCTCGACGGTTCATGGGGCCGTATGTGTTAAAGGAAAAAGATATCGAAGACCAAACCGAATTCCCAGATCGCGTTGCATTCGGTGGCTGGTCGATCGACATTCACCCAGCAGAAGGCATGTACACCGAAGCCGCCGGGACTGAAGACGCCGTACCTGATGGGGTTTACAATATTCCTTATCGCTGCTTATATTCCCGCAATATTAAAAACTTATTCTTAGCTGGCCGCGACATCTCCGTCAGCCACGTTGCGTTAGGCACCACGCGCGTCATGGCGACTTGCGCTACCTTGGGCGAAGCCGTTGGCACTGCCGCCGCTTATTGCGCCCAACACGACTTATTGCCAAACAGTCTTTACGAAGAAGCCTTTAAAGACTATCAACAAGTCCTGTTAAAACAAGACGGGCCTGTGATGGGTTTGCAGAATCAAGACCCACTTGATCGCGCTAAATTGGCCACGATCACTGCCAGTCACACCTTATCAGCACTCAATACCAACACGCCTGATGCCGAAAAATACGGGCTCGACCAAGACGTTGCCTTTTTATTCCCAGTGGATCCTGCTGTCCACGGCTTTGACTTGCGCGTTCAAGCCAAAACTGCAAGCCAATTAACCGTGGAAGCTTATACCACCGGTAAACCGGAAAACTATATTCCAGCCGACTTAATTGAAACCTTCAACGTTCCAGTCTCCTCAACTGATCAATGGGTGAACGTCCCATTAAACTTTACCCCAGATACACCACAAAATGTCTTTATCATCATCCGCCACAACCCGGCTGTAAGCTTATATCGTTCCGATTCGGCGTTCCAAGGCATTTTATCGTTTGTCAACAAACCGGTTCAAGAACTATTGCAACCAAAGCTGCATCATTTCGTGCGGCAAAGTCCCGTGCTGGAATGGACCAATCAAATGATTGCTCGCAAGAACTTCGTCTTCAAAGTTGCAGACACCCAAGCCTTTGAACCAAGCAAACTGCAAAATGGCTACGTGCGCCCTTATGGTGGGCCCAACATGTGGGCAACTACTTTCAATGGTGCCAGTGAAACCTTGCAATATGACTGGACGCAACCCCAAACAATCTCGCAAGTGCGCTTGACCTTAAATGATGATCTCAATGAAGACTTGATCAATCTGCATCATCATCGCACACCATTCCCAGTGATTCCAGAACTCGCACGAGATTTTGAAGTGCTGGCTCAAGATACCAACGGTCAATGGCAATCGCTTGCGCATATCATTAACAACCGTCAGCGCCAAATTATTTTAGACTTTGATCCATTGACGACGCAAGCATTGAAAGTGCGCTTTGACGCCACCAACGGCAGCAAGCAATTATCATTATTTGAAATTCGCGTTTACTAACAAAAGGAGGATTCACTATTATGGATAGCACAACGCATAAACCGAAATTATCCACCCATATTCGCTATATTGTCCTCGCGCTGATTTTCGTTAATATCATCATCAACTACATGGATCGCACCAACTTATCCATCGCGATGCCTGAAATGTCTAAGGAACTTGGGCTTTCCACCGTCCAACAAGGCTTGTTGTTCTCTGCATTCGGTTGGATCTATGCCGCCATGCAAGTCCCTGGTGGGATCTTATTGGACAAGTTGGGTTCTCGGATTACTTATACCATCAGTTTGTTCTTTTGGTCAGTGATCACCTGCTTTCAATCCCTCGTCGGCTCCTTTGCTGGGATTTTAGGATTGCGCTTAGGCATCGGGTTCTTTGAAGCCCCGGTGATGCCTGCCAACAATCGCGCCGTATCTTACTGGTTCCCAGATAACGAGCGGGGCACGGCCATTGGGATCTACTCTTCGGCACAATTCTTAGGTTTGGCTTTCTCTACCCCATTATTATTTGCCATTCACCAAAGTATCGGTTGGCGTGGGCTGTTCATCGTCACTGGGGCGATCGGGATCGTTTGGTCGATCGTCTGGTTCATTATTTATCACGATCCTGATAAGAGCCCCTGGGTCGGCCAAGATGAACTCCAATATATCCAAGACGGCGGCGGCATTTCTGAAGCTGAATTACTGAAGCAAAATGCCAACAAGCCAAAAGCTAAAATTACGGCTGAAAACCTCAAGAAACTCTTCAACCGGCGTTTGATTGGGATCTACTTAGGGCAATTCGCCATTTCTGGGACATTCTGGTTCTTCTTAACATGGTTTCCAACCTATTTGACTAAAGCCAAAGGCATCAACTTCTTACAATCTGGCTTCTTATCCATGATTCCATATTTGGCAGCATTCGTCGGCGTCATTTTAGCTGGTAGCATTTCTGATCGTTTGATCCGAGCCGGCAAGTCTGAAAGCTTTGCCCGCAAAGCCCCGGTTATCACCGGCTTGCTGTTAACCTTGTTGATCATGGGTGCCAACTTTGTTTCTAGCCCAGCTTTGATCATCATGTTCATGTCCATCGCCTTCTTCGGCAATGGGTTAGCCACGATCACTTGGGTCTTTGTCACTGCTTTAGCCCCCAAGAACTTACTCGGCTTAGCGGGTGGGATCTTCAACTTATGTGGCGCGCTGTCTTCCATCGTGATCCCAATTGTGATCGGCTTCTTAGTTGCTAAAGGCAACTTCTCTTCTGCCTTGATCTTTATTGCTGCGATTGCCTTATTAGGCGCCTTGTCTTACATCTTCGTCGTTGGCAAAATCGATTTGCACGAAAACGAAGACTAAACGTATCTGTTACTGAAATCGATTAATCTCATTAAAATGGCCTGATGGGTTCTACACCCGATCAGGCCATTTTGATTGTGATTACCTATAAAAGTAGAATATTTTCGATTTTTTCCAGCACCATTCACACCAGCCACAAGCTCTTCAAGCATTGACGACATCAGATCACGACTGCTGATTATCCTGGCATCTTGTACCAGGTGTTCCGAGGGCAATCGTCGCTTCGTCTTTTGACAGACGACCGCCACCTTTCAAGGTCATTCAATCGAGTCTGATCATTCTCGCCAGATTTTACTTCTTAACCGCGGCATAAACCATTTGCCCTAGCGTCACCACGAAAAGCAACCCAAATCCGATCAGAAAACTCGACCGCGCTTCTGCTAGTGGTGCATGCAAGACCAAGAAATCGAAGAGGAAATATCCGGCTGGTAAAATCGCTGCGATCAACGCCGAAAGTAAAATCATCACAACGCCTT
>CAKRHU010000164.1 GCA_934339215.1 uncultured Lacticaseibacillus sp. | reverse complement strand
AACGATTTCGACCATTTCGGGGAGTTCGACTACTCCCGTTCTGGTAACCCGACGCGCAAAGCTGGCGAACAAGCAGTCGCTGCGCTTGAAGACGGTGAATTCGGGTATTTATATAGTACTGGGATGGCCGCGATTTCCAGTGTGTTGAGCATTTTTTCCCAAGGCGATCACTTATTGGTCACTAAATTCGTGTATGGCGGGACCTTCCGGATCTTAGAAGACGTGTTATCCCGCTTTGGCATCAGCCACAGCTTCGTGGATCCAACGAACCTAGCTGAAGTCGAGGCCGCCATTCAGCCCAACACCAAAGCCATTTACATCGAATCGCCTTCCAATCCAGTTCTGAAAGTGACTGATATTCCCGCCATTGTCAAAATCGCCAAAGCCCATGACTTGATCACCATCGCCGACAATACCTTCATGTCCCCAGTATTGCAAAAGCCTTTGAGCTTAGGCGTTGATATTGTCGTCCACTCTGCCACCAAGTTCTTGTCTGGCCACTCCGATATTTTAGCTGGTGCGGCAGTCACCAACGACCCAGGTTTAGCCAGTCGCATTTACTTTATTCAAAATGCTTTCGGCGCGACGCTTGGTGTCACTGATACCTTCTTATTAGTGCGCGGGATCAAAACGTTAGGCGTGCGCATGGCCCAATCCAGCAAATCTGCGCAACAAATCGCGGAATGGCTCGACGCCCAACCGCGAGTCACCCGCGTGTGTTACCCCGGTTTGAAATCTGACCCAGGTTACGCCATTCAACAAAAGCAAGCCACTAATGGCGGTGCGGTGCTGAGCTTTGATGTCGGCAGCGCGGAAAATGCCAAGATCTTAGCTGAAAATTTAACCATCCCCGAATTTTCCGTCAGCTTAGGCGGCGTGGAAACCATTTTGTCATATCCGCCGAAGATGAGTCATGCAGAAATGAGCCCAGAAGAACAGTTAGCTTGCGGCATCACGCCAGGCTTGTTGCGCTTCTCCGTCGGCCTGGAAGATCCAGAAGATTTAATCGCCGACCTTGCGCAAGGCTTGACCAAGTGTAATTGACCTTCATTTACGAATTTTCTTGGTCAGTATTTATTGCCTCGAACCGCTCGTGCAGTAATTTGCAAGCAGACGTGATTTGAATTTGGAACGGAAGCTGGCCGCCATACCATAGTGAGAAGCCTGTTAGCGTTTTTCGCTTACAGGCTTCCGCAGGTTGAAATCCACTCAAATCAAGTGCGCAGCGAGTAATTCGAGTTAGCTCCGCCGAGGACCCTCACTATGGTGTGGTGAACCAGCTGGAGTGCCAAATTCAAATCACACCTTCTACAACATGGTACCCACAGAAAGGAAGACTCAGATGAGCACACTGAACGTTGGGCTATTAGGCCTAGGCACAGTTGGCCGCGGCGTGGCAGATATCATCGCCCGCCAAACGCCACAACTGGCGCCATTAAATCTTAAAATCACCCGCGCGGCAGTGCGCAATCTCACGCCGGCACGCCAAGCAGAACATCCTGATATTGCGTTGACCACGGATGCGTTGAGTATTGTCAATGATCCCAATATTCAAATCATCATCGAAGTGCTCGGTGGCATCGATTTGCCTTTTGCCTTGTTGCAACAAGCACTGAAAAACGACAAACAAGTGATCACCGCCAATAAAGATCTGATCGCCACGCATGGCCGTGAATTGACGACTTTAGCGCAACAACATCACGTCGCCTTAAATTATGAAGCCGCAGTGATGGGCAGTATTCCGATTTTGCGCACGTTGAACACCAATTTCGCCGGCGATCAAATCACTGCACTGGCTGGCATCGCCAATGGCACCTCGAATTTCATTTTGTCGCAGATGCAAGCAGGTTCCAGTTACACTGAAGCCTTACAACTCGCCCAAGCAAAAGGCTTTGCTGAAGCCGATCCAACCAACGATGTGGAAGGCTTAGATGCCAGCTATAAATTGTTGATTTTAAGTCGCTTAGCCTTCAACCTCGATCCCAAATCGTCGAGTATTCAACGCTTAGGCATCACCACTTTGCGGCGTGCAGACTTTGCCGCAGCGGACTTTTTTGGCTACACCATCAAGCCATTGGTACAAGCCATTCGCCAAAATCAACAACTGCGCTTATCCGTTGCGCCAACTTTGGTACCGAAAAATCACGCCTTAGCTGGTGTGGCTAACGAATTCAATGCGATCCAATTAGCGTCTAACAATACCAACTCGCTCACCCTTTCTGGCCCTGGGGCAGGTTCGCTTCCGACTGCCAATGCCGTGGTGGCAGACTTACAAGCCGTCGCGTTAAACTTGCAAGCGCATTTGATCCCAGTGAATGCTGCGACGCACTTAGACCCCGCAACAAATTTGGACCTGCCTACACAACAAGCGATCAGCTTAACCTCTAATGGCGTGGTCACTGGATTAGACGTGGCGACGCAACTCGGCATTCACGGCCAAATCTATGCGTCAGGCGATCAGTTGCATTTGTTGACGCAAGCCGTTGATCGACACACGGTGGCGCAGTGGCAAGATGCGCTGAGTCATTTTGTCGGGATCCAATTGCACCATATTTTGCCCGTGTATGACCCAGCAGTGCGCGGTTTTATCGAAAAATTTCAAAGCGATGAGAGAAAAATGAATATTACTGCTTGACTTTGGCAAAACTTTAATCTATTCTAGTCACAACATCAATTAAGAAGACATTGAGTAGCGAAGTAAACCAGAGTCTTGCCTGTCAGTGAGCCGCGTAAAGTGCGAAGCGGCCTAGCATTTCTGGTCGAAAGTAGGCTACGAGTCGTGACTGCGACTGAAACGTGTTCAACACCACAACGCGATCATCACTAGCACGCAATCGAAATCGACCAAGTTCAGGTCAATTTCGACCGCATTGCTACTGCCATCGCTAAGCCCGTGTTGTTTCACACGCTAGAAGTGGTCACTGGGATTGCGCCCATTACAGCAATGACGTATCGTCGGTTTCCGGCCGTACGTTTGGAGGTTTAATCGGTGACGGTTAAACGAAACAAGGTGGTAACGCGCATTGGCGCCCTTGACAAATTCAATATTTGTCAAGGGCGTTTTTGTTTGGGTTAGGCCGACTCAAGCAAACCCCTTCTTAAGGACACACACTTTTGGAGGTCATCACAATGGAAAACAAATCAGATCACAAACTTACCAAGAAGCAGTACTTGATTTTAGGTTCAATGTTATTCGGGTTATTCTTTGGGGCTGGGAACTTAATTTTCCCAATTCATTTAGGGCAGATCTCTGGGGGCAACTGGTTACCCGCAACGTTAGGCTTTTTACTTTCCGCCGTGTTATTGCCATTGATGGCGATTTTAGCCATCGCGATGACCGAATCTGACAGCATGTATCACTTGGCGCGTCCAGTCGGCCACGGCTTTGCCTTATTCTTTCTGATTTGCACGCACGCTTCTTTGGGCCTGTTGATCGCAACGCCACGTACCGCAACGGTTACCTTTGAAATGGCGATCCAACCGTTCATTTCCAAAGGTCACACACAAATTGCTCTGCTGATTTTCTCCGCTATTTACTTCTTGATCACCTACTTGCTTTCCCGTCACCCACAAAAAATCACCGATTATGTCGGCAAGTTGCTCAACCCAGCTTTACTGTTACTGTTAGCCGCTGCTTTCTTCGCCGCATTCTTGATCAAAGGTGATGGTAGCACCTTGATGGCCAGCACCCATGCCACCAAAGCTATTTCCAACTTATCCAATGGGTTCTTACAAGGCTACAACACCATGGATGCTTTAGCTGGTTTAGGCTTTGGGGTTACCATTGTTTCTGCTTTGAAGTTCTTCGGCGTTACCACTGCTAAGCATCGTTCTCAAGACGTGGCCAAAGTTGGTGTCATGTCCATGGGGCTTGAAGCCTTCGTTTATATTTTCTTGATCGCATTAGGCGTTTTATCCTTACACTTCACCAAAACGACTGCCAATGGTGGCCCAGCCTTTAATGCCATCATGACCCACTACACGGGCATGATCGGGACTTCCCTGCTTGGCGCCATGACCTTCTTGGCTTGCTTAACATCTTGTATCGGGTTGGTTTCCAGCTTGTCTCAAGACCTCGGCACTCGTTTTCCAAAAATTGGTTTTGGTAAATTCTTGATCGCGACTTGCACTGGGAGTTTCTTGATTTCAAACTTCGGGTTGAACCAAATCATCGCTTTATCCAGCCCAATTCTGATGTTGCTTTACCCATTAGCGATTGCTTTGATCTTATTAGGTTTGTTGCACCCATTCATCGGCAAGCAAAAAACCATCTATCGCACGACGATCATCTTAACTTTGATTCCAGCGATTTTAGATGCGCTTCACTCCTTGCCTCCATACTTGGCCAACAACGCCTTCATCCAAGCCATCGATAACTTCGGCATGAAGTATATCCCAATGTTCTCGATTTCCATGGATTTCCTGCCATTTATGACTGTCGGCTTGATCGGCGGGACCTTACTTGCTAAAATCACCGGCCAATCCCTCAGCAAAGAAGCCACTGGTGAACTTTCTCAAAACTGATCGTCACCCAAAAGCATGTGCTCACAGTCAGACACATGGACGATCTCTCCTCCTTTAAGTCATACACCAAACGCCCACGCGATTTGCGTGGGCGTTTTCTTTATCTATCCTCTTGATGTCCGGCATCGACAGTGTTTCAGGCTCGCCATTCGGCGCCAGTGGTCTATCTCCGTTACAGTGATTTGAAATTGGGCCTCCAGCTGGCCGGCTCGACGTGGAGAGGGTCCTCGCCGGAGCTAGCCGAGATGTGTCGCTACGCTCCTCACTCGCCGGATCTTTCCC
>CAKRHU010000163.1 GCA_934339215.1 uncultured Lacticaseibacillus sp. | reverse complement strand
GCTTCTGCTAAGAAGGTCGCTGAGAAAAAGGCTGAAGCTAAAAAAGTGGCTGTGAAAGCTTCTGCTTCTTCCAAAGCTTCCGCATCTTCTAAAGCGGCTGCTTCAAGTGCAAAGGCCTCTAGTGCCAAAGCTTCCAGCGCGAAGGCTTCAAGCGTTGCTGCTAGCACGTCCAGTGTCAAAGTTGCTACAAGTAACCAAACAGCTGCCAGCCAAAGCACCAATTCTGCAAGCTCCACCAGCACAACAACCGCAACCCAATCTAGCACCCGTTCATACAGCGCACCGGTTCGTACCGCTGCTGTGCAAACACCTGCTCAACGCGCTGCTGCTAAAGCTGCTAGCATCCGTAACACGACCGGCGAAACTTATGTCGGCACGATTTCTGGGTTAGGCAGCTCCACTGATGTCGTTCAAGGTTCCATGAGCCGCACTTCTGCGCCTGCACAAGCTGGTTTGGCCATGACTTGGGGCGGGGCAACGCGTTTGTCCACCACTGATGGTTTAACTACTGAAATCGCCGGCCACGCCAAGAGCAACACTTTTGCTTGGATCATGGGCTTAGGCGTCGGCAGTCAAGTTTCTGTCACTGATGCCAATGGGAATTCTCGGACTTACACCGTTTATGCCACTGATGATGTCAATGATGATTCTTATTCCACGAAAACTGGCAAAGACCAATGGAATGCCATTACTTCTGCCGGCCAAGGTGAAGCCGTTGTTCTACAAACTTGCATTTCCAATACGGTCAACCGGATCGTTTGGGCCCATTAAACTGCTGGGGGGCAGCGGGTTTCAAACAGTCACTCAAAAATCGTAAGCATAAGGAAGCCGTTAGCGGGCTTCTTTTTTTTCACAAAAATAGCCACATCGGGTAAGTTCGATGAGGCCAATTGGACTAGTCAATATGTTTCAGGCAATCAAAGCCGATCGCCATCGTACGAATATGCGAATCCATGCCAAAGCCTCTGGCGTCATAAGCTTCGACAGTGGCTAAAGAATCGGCGCTAAACAAAATTTGACCGAAGCGTACTTGGCGAAATTCAGCGCATGCAGCTAAAGCGGCACATTCCATTTCGACGACTTCAAAACCATGATCGCAGGCGGCTTTGATTTTTGCCGGGGTTTCACGGAAATAAGCATCAGTCGTCCAAGTTTTCACTGGTTTGGCTTGTTGGCCAAGATAGGTTTGGAGGGCTTTGGCAAAGGGAATATTGAGTGCGATTGCCGATGCTGGTGCGAGGTAGTGATAAGAAGTGCCTTCGTCACGCAAGGCTTGCGTTGGAATCAACAGTTGGTTTTCAGGGGTATCGACTAAGACGCCACAAGAGCCCATTGCTAAAATTTCTTCTGCACCATAGGCAATCAGAAATTCCATGATCTGGGTTGCAGCTGGTGCGCCAAGTGGTGCGAGGCAGGCACCGATCAGCTGCCCATCTACAAGGCACTCATAAATCGAATAATCATTGTTAATGGTATGGAAGTCCCCAACAACACGAGCAGTTTGTTGACCAATGAAGGCGTTGAAGTTGGTTTCAGTGACGAATGCCATCAGCATCTTTTTAGGGAAGATAAAGCCTTGCTCGCGATCAGGCTCGATCACCGCCTTGTGGTCGTCGCGTTGAAAAAGTGGTAGTTCGTCCATAAGCATGACTCCTCACATCGATAATAAGGTTAGAATACGTGATATATTGCAGTAAAGCAACGGTTTTTGAATCACTTATGATCGCAGTTGTGCAGGCCATTTGCAGTTTTTTCTCACATTTTTCTCATTTATGGGTTGACTTCATGAGAATCGATGGTAATATGATGTCATTGAGTTAATCAGATATGGCTTAGCGGAGAAGAGTAGCGAACGCGCGGCGGCAAAGAGAACCCGGATGGTGAAAAAGGGACGCCTGCAAATTTGTGAAGATGAGCTCTTAATAGCTTCACACCAGTTCACGCTGGCGCGACGGTCGCAACCGTTACCTTGCCGGGCATCAACCGGTGCCGTTGAGGAAAGCTTAGGCTTTCGAACTAGGGTGGTAACGCGATAATTCGCCCCTATCTAGCATTGTGCTAGGTGGGGGCGAATTTTTTTGTCTCAGAGGATTTTTAAGCGTTCTTAGTTCAGCGGGTAGCCTAGCTCAAGTGCTTGGACTGGTTTTTGGTCTAAGTGCTTGAGCGTAGCTAGGCGTCTGAACGTTGCTTGGAAATCCTCGACACCGCTAAGGCATATCAAAAGAATATAAAGACGCAACTATAAAAGGGAGATTTTTATTATGACTAAACC
Source organism: uncultured Lacticaseibacillus sp. (assembly GCA_934339215.1). GTDB lineage: Bacteria > Bacillota > Bacilli > Lactobacillales > Lactobacillaceae > Lacticaseibacillus. The sequence goes on along the minus strand of CAKRHU010000163.1, from coordinate 2,566 downwards.
ATACCGTGCCGACCTTGTAGGTTCCTTCTTACGCCCAGCAGAATTAAAGCAAGCTCATGTGGACTTCTTAGCTGGCAAATTATCCAACGCCCGTGAAGTGGAAATTCAACACGCGGCGATCAAAGACCTCGTTGAAAAAGAAGTTGCTGCCGGCTTTAAAGCGGTCACCGATGGCGAATTTTCTCGTCAATACTGGCATTTGGACTTCTTGTGGGGCTTAAAAGGCATCGACAAGCTGGTACGTGCAGATTATGATCGCAACTTCGTCGGTAATATTGCGCCGGCTGACAATGTCGTTTTAACTGGGAAAGTTGCTGCTAATGACACCCACCCATTCTATGACGCCTTTGAATATTTGCAATCTGTTACGCCTGAAGGGGTCGATGCTAAGTTCACGATTCCAAGTCCAGCATTGATCTTCCGTGATCACCGCGCTGACAATTGGGCCGACTTCTACGATTCTTTCCAAGCATTCAAAGATGATGTGGCCAAATCCTACAGTGACTCGATCCAACACTTCTATGACTTAGGCTTGCGTTATTTGCAAATCGACGACACCAACTGGGCCTACTTGATCGACAACTTGAAGAAAAATGAAGGCAACGCTGAAGCCCAAAAGCCATTCGTTGAACTTGCCGAAACTGCTCATGAAGTGATGGCAAAGGTCTTAGCTGCAAAGCCTGCAAACTTGACCATCACTAGCCACATTTGCCGTGGGAACTTCCAATCCACTTTCTTGTTTGCTGGTGGTTATGAATATGTTGCCGACTACATCAAAGACTTGCCATACAACGGGTTGTTCTTGGAATACGACAACGAACGCTCCGGCAACTTTGAACCTTTGAAGACCTTGTGGAATGGCGACAAGAACAAGCGCATCGTTTTAGGCTTGATCACGTCTAAGTTTGCTGAATTGGAAGATCCAAAGGCTATTGAAGCGCGGATCGCAGAGGCCAGCCAATTCGTGCCAAAGGAAAACTTGGCGATTTCCACCCAATGTGGCTTTGCTTCGACTGAAGAAGGCAACAAGATCACCGATGCTGACCAATGGGCGAAATTAGCCCTGGTGCAAAAAGTCGCTGCTGACACCTGGAAGGACTAGATCATTTTGAAAAAGTGGGTTGGAAAAATTGCCATCGGGCTGGCGTTAGTGTTAGGCTTAGCCGCTTGTGGTCAAAAGAAAACTGAAGACAAAACCATCAACATCGGCTCCATGGTGTCAGATGTGACGATTTGGCGGCATATCGCTAAGTCTCCTGAAGCCAAGAAAATGGGCTTAAAGATCAAGGTCACCAGCTTTCAAGATGGGGTACAACTCAACCAAGCCACACTCGATGGGAGTGTTGACGTCAACGCCTTTCAGTCATACGCGTATTTCCAAGCGTTCAACAAAGAACAGAAAGCCGGCAAGCAAGTGGCACTTGGTACGACTTACTTGGAGCCGATGGGCATTTATTCCGACAAGCACAAGAACTTGAAGCATATCCCAGATGGCGCCACAGTCGTGATCGCAAACGATGCCGCCAACGAAACGCGCGGTTTGGAACTGCTCGCCAAAGCCGGCTTGATCACCTTGCCGAAAAATTTTGACGCGTTGGGCAAAGTCCAAGACATTCAATCCAATCCACACCACTTGAAGTTCAAAGAAGCCCAAGACAACACCATTCCGCGCCTGATGAAAGATGCTGATTATGGTTTGTTGGCCAACACCGTGGCCTATGAAGCGGGGTTGAATGTTCTCAAAGATGCGTTGTATCATGAAAAGGTCGACCAAACCACGCGCAAAAACGTGAACATTTTGGCTACTGCTGCTAAAAACAAAGACAACAAGGCATATCGCAAACTGATCACCTTGTATCACAAGCCAGCCATTCAAAAATGGTTGACGAAGAAATTTGGCGGCACCAAAGTCGAAGTCCAAAAGCCGATCAGTTACTTAAAAAATTAGGAGGAATTTACCATGGCTAAAGTTGAAAGTTTTGAATTGGATCACACGAAAGTCTTAGCACCATATGTCCGCTTGATCGCGGTAGAAGAAGGGGCTAAAGGCGATAAGATCTCAAACTTTGATTTACGTTTGGTTCAACCTAACAAAGATGCGATCCCAACTGGCGGCTTGCACACCATTGAACATCTGTTGGCTAGCTTGTTGCGCGACCGTATGGATGGCGTCATCGATTGCTCCCCATTTGGCTGCCGTACTGGGTTTCATTTGATCACTTGGGGCGAACACTCCACCACTGAAGTTGCCAAGGCCCTCAAAGGGAGCTTGGAAGCCATCGCCAATGATATCAAGTGGGAAGATGTGCCAGGCACGACCATCGATTCTTGCGGGAACTACAAAGATCACTCCTTATTCTCTGCTAAGGAATGGAGCAAGCTGATTTTAAGCCAAGGTATTTCCGATGATCCCTTCGTTCGTAATGTGATCTAATTTTAAAATGAATGCAGACAGCCTCTCGACATTTTTGGTCGAGGGGCTGTTTTGATGTCCGGCATCGTAAGTGTTTCAGGCCCGCCATCAGGTGCCAGTGGTCTGGTTACGTTTCAGTGATTTGAAATTGGG
>CAKRHU010000162.1 GCA_934339215.1 uncultured Lacticaseibacillus sp. | reverse complement strand
AGGTAAATAACGTCGGACGTGGCGATAACTGGCGTCGGTATCAAAGATGATCGAAGGGTCATGTGCAAATCCGCCCAGGTTCAAGTAGAAGTACTGAATGCCATTTTGATTAGGCCTGAGTTGCATGAAGCCGTCAAAATCAGGCGTTTGAAATGAATCGAGCATGACCATGGCTAACAGCTTTTTGGCAACTTGGCGGTGGCGAAATGGTTTGGTGACTTCCAGTAGGTCAACAAAATTTCCTAAATTTTCAGGGACATGTCGAAAGGCGATGAGGCCGGCTAGTCAGCCATCGATAAATTTGCCTAAGACGATGTCAATGTCGAGTAAAGTGGCCCAGTAGAATCCGGAATCAAATCCGCTGGCTGACAAAGTGGTAGGATCTTAGCGCGCAGGGTCCGCAATTTCAAAGAGTTCTTCCATGACCAGAGGATAACATGATTCTCTCAAAGAATAAGGAGTCATCTTTACATCCCTTTGGTACCAACGCTTGCATTCGCTAACAACAACGATAATTGTTCCAATCTAAGAAAAAACTTGTGCTTATCCGTGTTATTCTTGTGAATACCCGTGAACTCCGCTGCTATTTCGATACAAGTGGCGCAAAATCTAGTAAGATGAGAATATCATGAGACACACAAGGAGGCCCGACCATGCAAAATTTGACTCAAGTCACCACGCAAGGCGATTACATCATCATGTCGATCACTGGTCGCGACCGCTTAAACAAGCACTTAGCCGAACTCGGCTTACTAACAGGCAAACGCTTGACCGTGATCCAAACGGCTAAAGGCGATTCTGGCATGTTGATTTATTTTCAAGGGCAGCGCTTGGCGATGTCGACTGAAATTGCCAGCTTAATTGAAGTGCAACCTTATCACGATATCGACTTAACGAATGCACAACCACTTGCGCAATTCAAACGTCATCAACAAGGCATCGTGGCAAAACTCGACGGCCAACCAGCTTTGCGTCATCGCTTGATGGATATGGGGCTGACCCGTGGTACGTTGGTAAAAGTCTACAACGTTGCCCCGCTCGGCGACCCCTTAGAACTATTAGTCCGCGGGTATAAGTTATCGATCAGAAAGGCTGACGCAGAATCGATCCAAGTGGTGGAGGTGGGTCAACATGCCTGAAGCTATCGCCTTAGTTGGTAATCCGAATTCTGGTAAAACCACGCTGTTTAATGCGTTGACTGGGGCCAAACAAGCCATCGGGAACTGGCCTGGCGTCACGGTCGAGCGCAAAGCTGGCAAACTCCGCCAAGATAAAACCGTAGTGATCCAAGATTTACCAGGAACGTATTCGTTGTCACCTTACACTTCCGAAGAGATCGTCACGCGGAACTTTTTGCTCGATGGGGAACTGTCGCAAGTGCTTAACGTGGTGGATGCCACGAACTTGGAGCGCAACTTATATCTGACGCTGCAAGTGATGGAAACCGGACGCCCCTTGATCGTCGCCTTGAATATGATGGATGTTTTAAAAAAGCAGCATCATCGCCAGATCAATCTCGACAAGTTGAGTTACGCGTTAGGGGTGCCAGTAGTGGGCATCAGTGCGATGAACGGCACCAACGTCCCAGAACTGGTCAATCATCTGCTTACGCCAAATGCTAAAACATATGCCTATCCGGAATATGATCCCCGCGTCCAGTCCGCACTCAGCCTGATTCAAGCTCAACTCAAAGCCTATCCGGCGGAAAAACGCCGTTGGTATGCAATCAAGTTGTTTGAACAAGATGAACAAGTGGTAGAAAAAGTCCAGCTCACTGATAAACAACAAGATGACATTCAACAAACCATCGCCACTGCTGAGAAACTGTTCGGCGATACTTCTGATGCCATCATGGTCAATGCGCGCTATGACTTCATTGCTCGCGTGATTGCGATGAGTGTGGTCGATGACAATGATTTCTCGGAATCTTGGTCGGACAAAATCGATCGTGTGGTCACGAATCGCTGGCTGGCGTTACCGATTTTTGCCGTGGTGATGTGGGCGGTGTATTATTTATCGATTCAAACCATTGGGACAATCGGGTCAGATTGGCTGAATGACACCGTGTTTGGCAGTTGGTTGCCGAACCTGGCAACCCGTTGGCTCAATCAATGGCAAGTTGCCCATTGGCTGCAATCGTTGATCGTCGATGGGATTATCGGTGGCGTCGGGGCGATCCTCGGCTTTTTGCCGCAGATCATGATGTTGTTTTTATGTTTGGGGATGCTGGAAGATTGCGGGTACATGGCGCGCATCGCGTTTGTGATGGATCGGCTGTTTCATAAGTTCAATCTGTCAGGAAAGGCCTTCATTCCGATGCTGATCGCCACAGGATGTGGAGTACCAGGCATCATGGCCACGCGCACCATTGAATCCAAACAAGATCGGCGCATGTCGATTATGTTGACCACGTTCATGCCATGTTCGGCCAAGCTCACGGTGATCGCGCTGATTTCTGGAACCTTTTTCCCTGGGCAATCTTGGGTCGCCCCGTCAGCCTACTTTATTGGGATCCTAGCCGTGATCGGTTCTGGGATCTTCTTGAAGAAAACGCGGTTGTTCGCTGGGCCGCCTTCACCATTTGTGATGGAACTGCCGGCTTACCACTTGCCGAAGTTTTCTAATATTGCCCGCTCGGTGTACAGTCGCTCTCGAGCATTTGTGTATAAAGCTGGGACGTTGATTTTTGCGTCTTGCGTGTTGTTATGGTTCTTGGCCAATTTCAACTGGCACTTGCAAATGGTCAGCCAAAACCAATCGATCTTGCGTGATATCTGTGGCGTGATCGCCCCGATTTTTGCCCCACTTGGGATCGGTGATTGGCGGGCGACTGCTGCGATTTTCTCAGGCTTAATTGCCAAGGAAAATTGCGTCGGGACCTTTAAAATTGCGTTTGGTGGCGGGACCATGGCTCACTTCCAAAGCCAACTCCAACAAGCCTATGCGCCAATGGCAGGGTATGCGTTCTTAGTGTTTAACTTATTGTGTGCGCCATGTTTCGCTTCGATCGGGACCATGTATAAAGAATTCGGCGATACGCGCTGGACTTGGTACGCCGTGGGTTATCAATGTGGCGTCGCTTATTTGATCGCCACGATCGTCAACCAAGCAGGGGCTTTGGTTGCAGGCACCGCTTCAATTTGGGGGCTAGCGCTGGCCGCTGTCGCGTTATTATTGATTTTGTTTGGACTGTTTGTGAAGCGGCTGGTGACCAGCAACTTGCAGAAGGCTATTTGAAAGTGCTAACATAGGAGGAATTGCTGATGGCAACTTGGATCATTTTAGGCATTATTTTACTGGCTGTGGCAGGCGTGGTTTATAAGCGCTTCTTCAAAAAGGCCAAAGGTGACGGCTGCAAATCTTGTGGCGATGTCGGCTGTCCTTTGTTTGACCAAGCGCAAGCCTTACAGCAGAATAACAAAAAGCGAGCTAACTAGTTTCGCGACTTGGAGACAACATGGAATCTCGAATGAATTATTACGTTTTCCCACGCAGCGAGTGGGCGACGTTTCACACGCGCAACTTTTCGTCAGTGACGGATGCAGAACTTGATCAATTGCGGTCATTGAATGATGAAGTCAGCATGCAAGATGTGAAAGATATTTACAGCCCATTGCGGCATTTGATCCACGTGAAATATCGTGATTATCAAACTGCCGAGTTCAACTTGTCTGCGTTTATGGGCGAACACGACTACAACCATCCGTTCATCATCGGCATCGCTGGTTCCGTAGCAGTGGGCAAAAGTACCACTGCGCGGCTATTGCAGTTGATGTTAAGCCGTGCGTATCCGGACAAGCGCGTGCAAATGATCACCACTGACGGGTTCTTGTATCCGAACGCCGAGCTGGAAAAGCGCGGCATTTTAGACCGCAAAGGTTTTCCTGAGTCTTACAACATGGACTTGTTGATCCACTTTCTCAACAATGTCAAAAATAATACTGGCGTGGTGCGCGCGCCGAAGTACTCCCATCAAATCTACGACATTGTGCCTGGCGTTGAAGAAGTGCTCGACCATCCCGATATTTTGATTGTCGAAGGGATCAACGTCTTGCAGCTGCCGACGCATGAACCGATTTACGTGTCAGATTATTTTGATTTATCGATTTACGTCGACGCGGATCCTGAGCTGATCGAACAGTGGTACTTGGAACGCTTCGGGATGTTGTTGGACACGGCGTTTACGGATCCGACCAACTACTACTATCAATATGCCATCGGCGACCGCAAAGAAGCCTTTGATATGGCGCGCGATGTGTGGGATAAAGTTAACTTGGTGAACTTGAAAGATTACATTTTGCCGACTAAGAATCGGGCCGATGTGATCTTACATAAGACGCAGAATCATGTGATCGACCAGGTGTCATTGCGAAAGTTCTAATTGTTGAGGGGCATTTTTGGTGGAAAATGAAAAAAGTCAGGGCGTTGCCCCGCTTGCTGGGTCGCACTGACTTTCTTCAGTATCAGCGCTTCGGCGGTTTTTGCCAGGCAATCACACCGCTAATAACGGCAGTGACAAACGCACCCAGTTCGACGGGATTCACGTTGATGCAGAGTGTAAAGTTAATCATCATGACACCTTCTTTTGACAACAGTATCAACCGAATAGATGATTAGTTAATCGGACTGAAACATGTATCCGGTCAGTTGTCGTTACATAGTTTAGTATACTGGGGTTGCATCTCAAAATCTCTCCGCGTGTCAATAAGCGGCTATGTGGAATCAATGCTGATTTAAAATTTGTATCAAGCGAGTTCCGGTTTAAAACTTGCAAGCCCCGTAAAGACATGATAGTATCAGGATGTAAAGTTAATCATTGTGACACGGGTCTAATCAGCCCAAACC
>CAKRHU010000161.1 GCA_934339215.1 uncultured Lacticaseibacillus sp. | reverse complement strand
GACGCGTGTGGCATCCAGCCAGCAGTCGAATGCCCTGCAGCGATCAACTCGCGCAAATGACTGGCACTGGCAAATTGCGCTTGGACGTGTACAGCATCATGTTTGACACCGACGCGCGACATGGCCAACAATTTCAAGCCAGCATGCAATTGTAAGTTCGCTTGCGCATAGCTCATGCCTAACAACAGATTCGGTTGGGCGAGGTCCAGGCCAGTCGCCGCGCGAAGTTGTTGGTTGAGCTGGGTCGCGTAAGTTTGCGTGAAATCTTGAAAACCCGCTTCATCTAACTTCGCTGCTTGCAACTTTTCGGCAGCGGCTTGATAATCCACATCAGCTGATTCAGTGCCAAAGGCCAAACTCGTGACACCCAGTGCTTGCATGATCGCTACGCCACCAGTCGCAAATTGCGGCGCGGCTTGCACGGCATCAAACACTGGCAATTCAATCACCAAGTCTGCGCCACATTGCAGTGCGGCCTTGGCGCGCGCCCACTTGTCCAGCATCGCGGGTTCACCTCGCTGAACAAAGTTGCCTGACATGGCGACGACCACCACTTCAGCATTCGCACGCCGCCGGGCTTCAGCAAGTGCATAGACATGCCCGTTATGTAGCGGATTAAATTCTGCGATCATCCCCACTGCTTGCATGATTACGCCTTTTTCGCGTGGAAGAACCAGCGCGTGTCATTGTCATCGACTTGCTTTTCGCCAAAATCAGCTGAGACTTCGATATCAACAAAGCCCACTGCTTTTAACTGTGCCACAATGTCTGCAATCGGATAAGTCCGCTCGTGATGCGTTTCTTGCATCGGGTGGTAGGCATCGATATCTTCATCGTAAACAAAAAACGTCAAATCATGCTCGACGGTGTGTGGCAAGTCGCCAGCATAACTACTCCACATAAAGGCATAATCTTCCGTTTGGTAGTTGTACACGTAACCGGGAAAGACATCATCAATTTGATGTAAGGAATGCGCGTCAAACATGAAATCGCCGCCAGCTTCCAGCACGCCATAAACCGCCGCAAACACTTTGCGCACATTTTCAAGATCTGGCATGTAGCATAGCGAATCATCAAAGCACGTCACCACTGATACTGGTTCAATGCCATCGAGTTCGCGCATATCCCCTTGCATCAACAACATTTGCTTATTTTGATCGACCAGTTTGGCTTCAGCGAGATCAAGCATTTCCGCGGATAAGTCAAACAATGCGACGTCATAGTCGGCATCTTGCAATAACAACGCCAAGTTGCCAGAGCCGCCAGCGAGTTCTAATAATTTTTGCCCTTGGGCAGGGACACGCTTTTGCACGTAATCGCGCCAGCGCAAGTAAAGCGAGTCATCCATTAAGGTATCGTACACTTGCGCGAAACTGGAATAAATCATTAGTCAGTGACCCATTGTTGCACGTCAACTAAAGGCGCGTCAGACCAAAGCTTTTCTAAGTTGTAAAATTCACGTTCTTCTGGGACGAAGACATGCACCACGATGTCATTGAAGTCCATCAACATCCAACGACTACCTTTTTTCCCTTCGATACGAGGTTGGTTGCCACCGAATGCCTCTACGGCATCTTCCACGCCGTCAACAATGGCTTGGACTTGGCGTTCGGAATTCCCGTTCATGATGACAAAATAATCCGCCAACAAGGACACGCCTTCCATATCTAAAGCGACGATGTCTTCAGCGCGCTTGTCATCAGCGGCTTTGACGATGGTTTCTAGTAATTGGGTTTTATCCATGTATTACTCCTTTGGTTGAATAAATGCATTATACGTCAGTAAAGTTTTCGGATACACGATTTGGCGATTTGAAATCAAGTAGCTCAGAGTGTTTTCCAGTTCGATCAACGTCGCTTCGCGCATGTTGGTCTTCGCTGCGGCGCGCGCTTTGACTTCGGATTCTAATTTCCGTTCCGGTTCAATGAAGTCCGCGACAAAAATGATTTGATCCAACGTTGACATGTTCGGATCGCCAGTGGTGTGATGTTCAATGGCTTGGATCACCAAATGATCAGTCACGCCGACTTCTTGTTTGATAAACCAAGTGCCAACGATGCCATGCCAGATCCCGCGATTGTAATGCAAGAGATCCAAATCAAAACCGTTGCGCTTGATCACATCGATGTAATCCGTTTTAGAAATTTCTTTGGCATAGTCATGAAGCAAGCCTGCAAGACCAGCACGATCGACATCTTCGCCGAAGCGCTCAGCCAATTCTCGCGCCGTTTGTTCCACGCGCAAGCAATGTTGATAACGTTCTGGACTTAACCGATTTTGCAGTAAGGCTAAAATGCTGGCCCGCGACTGCCCGTTGGTCAATTGACTCGGGTATTCAATGGTCGCCAAGATATAATCCTTCTTTCTTAATATAGTGACGCACGGCATCAGGCACCAAATAACGAATGCTTTGACCGCTAGCCACCCGTTCTCGAATCTGAGTCGAGGAGATTTCAATGATTGGCGCATCCACCCACACGATCGGGTAAGGACTTTCTGGCGTATACCCAGGACGTTTGACGCCGACAAACGTCACCAATTTTACCAAGTCATTGATGCGATACCACTTTGGCAAGTATTCGACCATGTCTGCACCGATGATGAAAAAGTAATCCGTATCTGGATGCAACTTTTTTAAATCGACCATGGTGTCGTAAGTGTAACTCACCCCACCGCGTTCGAGCTCACAAAGCTCCAATCCAAACAAGGGATTGTCTTTGATTGCTAACTCTAACATCGTAAGGCGTTGGCTAGCTGGCAAAGCGTCTTTATGGTCGACATGTGGGGGTTGGTTGTCTGGCATAAAGCAAACTTGCTTCAACCCTAACTGTGTGCCCACTGCTTCAGCCATGATCAAATGGCCGTTGTGGATCGGATTAAACGTCCCGCCAAACAAAGCGACTTGCTTGCGGCGTGGGCCTAAGATCTGTACCGATTCACGGGCGGTGATCACTGGATGCGTCAGTGTGGTCGCTTTCATGAATGTCCCCATGATGCTCGCCTACAGTTTGGCCAGTTCCGCTGAAAGCTTGCGGTTTTCTGGATCAAAGGCGCGCTTGTAAACCACTAAGCTGCGGCCGATGGTTTGAGCGATATCCATGCCAGGAATCGCAACTTGCAAGGCCTCACCCACAGATTTGGGGTTATCTTCGCTCGCTGGTAACAAACTGATTTTGATCATTTCGCGCGCTTCAAGTGCGGCTTTGACGCCGTCGATGAAAGTATCAGACACACCATTTTTGCCGACGTTGATCAATGGCTTTTGCGTCATCGCTAAGCTGCGCAAGTAACGCTTTTGTTTCCCTGTTAACATGATTTTCTCCTTTAAACTAATGCTTTACGAATCAAGACATCGACGCCTTTAGGGGCCCAACCAGCCACTGTCACGCCTGCAGGCACCACGATCCAGCCCAACCCCGCAAAAACCAAGTCAGATTTTTGCTTCGGGGTGAATTCAAAGCGCACGAGTTCTGGAAAATCGGCGTTTGGACGCGGTGGTTGAAGTAAGCCGGCTTTGTGCTTTTCGTAAAAGGCATCCGCATTTTCGAGCTTCGTGCGATGTAAAAGCAATTGGTTATCGACATAAATCGTGAAACCTGACCGCTTGCCGCGCAAGAAATCAAACCGGGCCAAGCCAGCTAAGAAAATCGTTTGCCCTGGGTTTAATTGATAAACGGTTGGGCGAATTGGCTTGGTTGGGGCCACTAAGTTCAAGTCTTTGGTATCGATATAATGCGCCATTTGACCGCGATGAATGATCCCTGGGGTGTCGATCAAGGCTTTGCCATCAGATAACGGAATTTCGATACGATCTAACGTTGTGCCTGGGAAGCGTGAAGTGGTGATCAATTCTTGCACCCCAGTTAAGCGTTTGATGATTTGGTTGATCAACGTCGACTTCCCGGTGTTCGTGACGCCGACGACATAAACGTCGCGCCCTTCACGATACTTTTCGATGGTGTCAAGCAATTCGTCGATCATTTTGCCTTTCTTGGCGGAAGTGAGCATCGTTGCCACTGGCCGTAAGCCTTGGGCGTGCGCCGCTTGGGTCAACCAGTTAGTCAACTTGCGCGGGTTGACGGATTTGGGTAGCACGTCGGCTTTATTCCCGACTAAAATCACCGGATTGTTGCCGACAAAGCGGTGTAAGCCCGGGATCACAGACCCGTTAAAGTCGAAAATATCCACGACATTGACGATCAAGGCGTCACTTTGCCCTAAAGCATTGAGTAAATTCAAAAAATCGTCATCGGTTAATTCGACGTCTTGCACTTCGTTGTAATGCCGCAAGCGAAAGCACCGCTGGCAATACACTTCTGCGTCTGGATCTGCTTGGATCTTTGTCAAACTTGAAGCGGGTAAGTACCCAGCTTTTTGGTTATCTCCAGTTTGTAACAAGGCCCCGCAGCCAATACAACGCAATTCTTCAGTCATTAATGTCCTCCCTATAAGTCAAGCGACTTTTACCGCCTAACAGCCAAAACGCCCCGCGTTCAAAAAAGCGCGTGATCCGTGTATTCCAAGCATCGGTTTCCACCAGCGGTTTCACTAAAATCGTTTTGATCCGGGCCACATTGCCCGCTAAGACGTCAGTTAATAGTTGATCGCCGACCATCACCACTTCGCTGCGACGCAAGCCGAGTTGCTTAATTGCCCGATTGATACCAATTGGTAATGGTTTCAATGCCCGAGCGACGAAAGGTAATTCCAGTTTTGCCAAAGCCCGCTTGACCCGCTCGTGATTATTGTTAGACACCACCATCACGATCAAGCCTGCTTGTTGCATTTCGTTGAGCCAATCATGCAGTTGCTTAGTCCCGTCAGGATTATTCCAAGCAATCAAGGTG
>CAKRHU010000160.1 GCA_934339215.1 uncultured Lacticaseibacillus sp. | reverse complement strand
AGATGTGCGCGTGAATGCAGTATCGCCAACTTGGACGCAAACCGGCTTGTGGCGCGGCATGACGCCAGCAGAATTAACGAAACAAGCCGCAGACTTTGCGCAAAATGTCCCACTTGGCCGCACTGCCACAATTGAAGAAGTCGCTAGCGGATATTTATATTTGATGGAAAATCAGTTTATTACCGGACAAGTTTTAGCCATTGATGGTGGCGTCGACTTATAAACGCAAAAAATAAGGCCAAGACATAATTCCAAATTTCTGCATAGTCGCCGCCCAGAAATACAAACACCTCTACACCGCGATTAAAGAGCAAATCGTGATGTAGAGGCGCTTGTATTATGGGCTAAGACCGCTTTATGTCTCAGCCTCATTTTTTGTGTTTAAGCAGTTACGGCCTTGCTTTCGATTTTCACGCGGTTCAACAAGACTGAACTCGTCACCACCGACAGGCTGGATAAAGCCATCGCTAGTCCCGCAAACTCAGGACTCAAGGTCAACCCAATGGCATAAAACAGGCCAGCAGCCACCGGAATGCCTAGAACATTGTAGACAAACGCCCAAAACAGGTTCAACTTGATCCGGTTGAACGTCTTTTTACTCAAAGCCAACGCCCGATCGACATCCATTAAATCGTTTTTGACTAAGACGATGCCACCTGATTCAATGGCAATATCGGTCCCAGAGCCCATCGCGATCCCAACGTCTGCAACGGTCAACGCCGGCGCATCATTGATGCCATCGCCGACAAAAGCCACAGCGCCGTCTTTTTGTAAGGCTTGCACATGATCGGCTTTATCACCTGGTAACACATCGGCGATCACTTCATCGATGCCGACTTGCTTGGCGATGGCTTGAGCAACGCGGACGTTATCGCCAGTCAACATCACGGTCTTCAACCCACGAGCATGAAGCGCAGCGATGGCTGACTTAGAACTTGGCTTTGGCGCATCTTGAATGGCGATCAAGCCGATCACTTGATTCTCGACGCCGACATAAACCACAGTCTTGGCTTGATCTTGTAAGTCGGCGACTTGAGCTTGTAACTCGTCAGGCAAAACGCTATCTGCGGCAAGCTTATCGTTCCCAACAAAAGCCCGCTTCCCGCCAACTAAAGCTGTAACGCCTTTACCTTCGACGGCTTTAAAGTCTGATACTTCAGAGACTTTCAAATCATCAGCTTTAGCCTGGGCTAACACAGCTGTTGCCAAAGGATGTTCAGACGTTGCTTCAAGCGCTGCAGCAGTTGCCAACACAGTTGCGCGATCCCCGATCACATCGGTCACGATCGGTTTGCCATTGGTGATGGTCCCAGTTTTATCAAAGACCACCGTTTTGACATCATTGACCGCTTCAAGCACTTCCCCGTTCTTGATCAAAATCCCCATTTTAGCAGAACGACCAGTGCCGACCATTAAAGCCGTTGGGGTTGCGAGACCTAAAGCACATGGGCAGGCAATGACCACCACAGAAACAGCGAAAATCAAACTGTTGGCAACAGAAGCGCCAACAATCACATACCACACCATGAAGGTTAAAATCGCAATGATCAACACCACTGGCACGAAGATATCAGACACCTTGTCGGTCAGCTTTTGAATGGGAGCGTGGGAGTTTTGCGCCTTTTTCACCATGTCGACGATTTGAGCGAGCATCGTATCATCGCCGACTTTTTTAGCAGTATAAGTCACCGTCCCAGTGCCGTTGATTGTCGCGCCGATCACCGAATCGCCCACTTTTTTCTCAACTGGCATGCTTTCGCCAGTGACCATGGATTCATCGATGGTCGATTGGCCGTCAACGATCACACCATCCACCGCGATTTTTTCACCAGGGCGCGCGCGCAGCTGATCACCGACCACCACTTCAGACAAAGGCAAGCGCACCCACTGGTTATCACGCATGACTTCAGCATCTTTGGCTTGTAAGTCGACTAACTTGGCTACTGCATTAGACGCATTGTTGCGCATGCGTTCTTCAAAGACTTGGCCGAGCAACACGAACGTCGTCACCACCGCAGCAGATTCAAAGAACACTTCTCGCCCAGTCGCCATGGCGTAAATACTATAGAAGTAAGCCGTCGCCGTGCCGATCGCGACTAACGTATCCATATTGGCATGATGTTTGGTAAATGAAGCCCAAGCACTTTGCCAAAATGGTACTGCAGAAATCAGCATCACGATACTGGTCAAAATCAACATGGTCCATTGCCCGCCTGGCAACATCCAGCCAAACAACGGGTGGAAAACCATTTCCAATACCATAGGCAAGCTGAAAATCAGCGATACCCAAAAGCGGCTCGTAATTGACATTATTTGACCTCCACATGACCGAAGAACATATCCATCCCGCAACTATAAGTATACGTGCCAGCTTTAGACGTATCGATATCAACGGTTTGCAGTTGGTCGATCGGCAATTCTGTTTCAAAGTTGAAGTCTTTAGAATGCACGACATCCAAACAGCCTTGAGTGTTCGTACGGGTAAAGGTCAATGTGGTTGGTACCCCTTGTTTGACAGTGACAGTTTCGGGTTCATACCCGCCGGCAACGGTGATGTTAATATTTTGTTTTTCGCTCATAATTTTTCTCCTTATTCGATGACTAATTGGCCGTGAAACATGTCCATCCCGCAAGCCCAAGTGTAAGTACCAGGCTTTGAGGTGTCGATTTTGATCGCTTGGGTCTCGCCTTTAGGCAACTCTTGGTTGATCCCAAAATCTGAGAACACCACGCGATCCAAACAACTCGACGGATCCGTGCGAGTAAAGTTTAAGACTGCTGGCACGCCGGCTTTTAATACCACGCGCTCTGGCGAGTAGCCACCTTTGACCAACACATCGACCGTTTGTTGTTGGTTTTCCACTTTGGCGGATTCCGTAGCGACCGCATGCTTGCCGAAGAACCACCAAATAATAAATCCGATCAACGCGATACCGACGATCAACACAATGATTTGACTCATGCTTGCACTTCCTTTTCACATTCACAATTATCGGCTAAACAGTTGCAGGCGACTTGCTCTGGCGCCGTTTGGGCTTTTTCTGCCAGCACTTTTTGCATCCGTTCAATGTCTGAGCGACTCAAGGGACTGCTTTCAAGCAAGTTCGTTAAAATCGCCCCTTTTTTCATGTCACACAGACTATCAAACAACGTGTTCGCAGATTTTTGCATCGCGTGTTGTTCAGAAATTTCTGGGTGATACATGAACTGCCGGCCTACTTTCGTGGTGGTCAACGCTTGTTTTTCCACTAACCGGCGCAACAAGGTTTTGATCGTGGACTGCGACCAGTCGCGCTTGGCTTGTAACGCTTGGATAATGGTCGTCGTATCGGCTTGCGACTTGGTCCAAATCACCCGCATCACATTCCATTCTGCTGGGGACATTTCAATGCTTGCCATCCGTTCGCCTCCTAAAATCTACATTTGTAACTTACACATTTAATATATCGCCATCATCTACATTTGTCAACGATGATCGCAAAAAAAGAGGCTTAGACCGGTTTGTCTAAACCTCTGTACCTTAATCGTCGCCTTCTTCAAGCTTTCGCCGCAAGGCATCCAGCTCTTGGGTTTGCGAATCATTCCAAGGCACATTGCGCCGCTTTTCGCGGGTGATGAACGGATCAGCGGAATTAGTGAATTCTTTATGTGAACGGCGGACATATCCTAAGAAATCATGCGACGAGATCCGCAGCGCCCCGCGCGAAAATACGGTCCATTGTTCCGCTTGATCGGAAGTGACCACAGTCAGTTGCACCAAAGGACTGTTGTTGCGATCTGCTAAGGCTTCAATGTAAGAATCGGCAGTTTGCTCCTCATCCGTCCAGACGATTTGCATGTCCCACTGATCATATTTTTGCCCGATGCCTGGCACATACATCGCATCAAACACCACAATGATCTCTGCATTTTCATGAGCGCGGTATTCGGCTAACACTTGCAATAATAAATCGCGGGCGGCATCGAGCTTGTCTTCGGCTTTCAGCTTGGCCAACTGCGGCCAATTGCCGATGACGTTATACGCGTCCACGATCAAGATGTGCCGGCGCATGTTACAGGCCTCGATTGGTGAACGCTTGATACATCAAGATCCCTGCAGCCACAGAAGCGTTCAAACTTTGCACATGCCCGACCATCGGAATGGTCAAGGTTTGATCCATCAACTTGGCCACACCTGGGGAAATGCCTTTGCCCTCATTGCCGATCACTAAGGCAATGGCACCATGCGCATCCCACTTGCGGAAGTCTTGGCCGTCCATTGCGGTGCCAAAGATCCAGACATTTTTCTCTTTGAGCGTTTTGATGGTGTTAGCCAAGTTGGTGACGCGAGCGACTGGCACATGTTCGATGGCACCGGTAGAAACCTTGGCCACCGTTGAGGTCAAACCCACTGCGCGGTGCTTGGGAATAATGATGCCGTCAACGCCGATAGCATCCGCCGTCCGCATGATGGAGCCCAGATTGTGAGGATCTTCCAAGTTGTCCAAAATGATGAAGAACGGATCGTGCCCTTCTGCGTGTTTGAACAAGTCATCGATAGTCGCATAGTCATAAGGACTCATTGCCAGCAACACACCTTGGTGATTGCCACCATCAGACATTAAATCGAGCTTGGACTTTGGCACTTGAGAGACTAAGATCTTCTTGCTTTGCGCCGTTTTAACAATCGCATGCACTTGATCCGACTTCATATCCGTTTGCACGAATAATTTGTTGATGTTGGTCGCAGAGCCCACTTTTAAAGCTTCTTCGACAGCATGCCGGCCGAAAGTGAATTCGTTGTCAGCTGGTTCTTGGGGTTCGACTTCCGGTTTCGACCGGCGATCATCGCGGCGGGCCCGGGCTAAACGTTCATCGCGTTCAGCCTTTTGTTTGGGGTCGCGATGAAATTTACGTTTATTTGGTTGTTGTGATTTGGCCATGGCCAGTTCCTCCTGATTC
>CAKRHU010000159.1 GCA_934339215.1 uncultured Lacticaseibacillus sp. | reverse complement strand
AGTAGACTAGCTCCGTGGGAATTCCCGACGCGCTGCCGTGGCAAAGCGGCCGGGCGTGTCGCAACCTCTCACATCCTCGCTTTTTGATTCACAGCGAACCAAAAGTGCATAGTAACCCGACTAGATTACACAGCACTTGACTAGTATACAAAAATCCCGCGACCAGCGCAAGAGTTTTCTGAATATTTATTTTCTTGTGACCGCGGCACGACGGGCTTCGTGGCGCTTTTCACATGAGCACCCCTTGTCTTGACTTTTGCCCTGTCACAGCGTATTCTCAAAGCAACTGATGTCACGACGCACAGGAGGCTATTATGACAAAAGCATTATTGATCATCGATTACACCAATGACTTTGTAGCAGACCAAGGCGCCCTCACCTGCGGGGCCGTCGGGCAAGTTTTGCAACAGCCGATCGCAGACTTGGCGCAAAACTTCC
Organism: uncultured Lacticaseibacillus sp.; assembly: GCA_934339215.1. Classification (GTDB taxonomy): domain Bacteria; phylum Bacillota; class Bacilli; order Lactobacillales; family Lactobacillaceae; genus Lacticaseibacillus. The sequence goes on along the minus strand of CAKRHU010000159.1, from coordinate 4,515 downwards.
TATTAGATGGTGACTTTGTTTATTTGCCCACTGACGTGCACACGCCGCATGACCCTTATCACCCAGAAGCTAAGCTGTTCCCACCGCATAACGTCCGCAATACTTGGGGCCGTGAATTATTTGGCGCGGTAGCAGATTGGTATGCGCAAAACGCAGACAATGATCACGTCCAATTGTTTGATAAAACGCGCTACTCCAGTTTTGCCGGCACGCCTTTGGATCTGTGGTTGCGCGAACGCCACATCGACGAACTGCACTTAACCGGCGTGTGCTCAGATATCTGCGTCTTACACACCGCCGTTGACGCGTATAACTTGAACTACCCATTGGTGATCCACCAAGACGCGATCGCCACTTTCACCCCAGGTGGACAAGAATGGGCGTTGAATCACTTTAAGACCGTATTGAATGCCAAAGTGATTTAATTGCCGGTGTTCATTGTAAAAAGCGCGCGACTTGTTTACCATTAAAGGTATTCTAATGAAAGTTGGCCCGCTATGAGCAAGATCGCAATTGTTACTGACAGCACCGCCTATTTGACGCCTGACCAAATCAAAGACCTGCCGATCCGCATCGTCACCACCCCGTTGATCGTAGGCGGCGAGACCTTTGAAGAAGGCGTCGACATCACGCCTGCGCAATTCTTTGCGAAAATGCGTGCCGCTTCAGACTTCCCGCATACCTCACAGCCACGCCTGGCTGATGTTTTAGCCATTCACAAAGATTTATTGGCGGAAGGCTATGATACCGTGATCAACATTTACCTGTCCAAAACGATTTCTGGCATCAATGCCACGATCACCGCTGCCGCGCCTGAAATCGAAGGCCAACACGTGGTGGTGTATGATTCGCAGATCACTGTGATTTTAATGGGGCAAATGGTGCTGACTGCAGGGCAAATGGCACAAGCTGGCGCCAGCTTAGATGAAATCATCGCGCGCTTAGATCAACTGCGCGCCTCAACCGACGAATACTTTATCGTCAATGACTTGATGCACTTGGTTCGCGGTGGGCGTTTGTCCAACACCGCTGGGATGCTTGGTAGCATGCTGCACATCAAGCCGCTGTTGACCTTTGATGACGAGCACAAAATTGTCGTCTTTGAAAAGATCCGCACCTTAAACCGGGCCTCCGCCCGCGTAGAAGCTTTGTTCGCGGAAGCCCTTGAACAAGCCGACTACCCGATCAAAGCATGGGTGATCGACGCCGGTAATGAAACGCTCGCTGATCAATGGCAAACAGAACTCCAAGAAAAGTTCCCGCAAGCCAACATCGGCCGCTCCTTCTTCGGTCCTGCCATCACCACCCACATCGGTGAAAAAGCTATCGCCTTAGCTTGGATGCGTGACCCAGATCGTGATACCAAATAAAAAAGCCCTAAGGCTTTTTTTTGGCTTGGTACTTATATAGAAGAAACACGTTTTATTGCGCAGTGGCCACGGCTTGCATCGCGACTTTGTTCACCCAGTTGATCGGCTGATCAAAGTTGGGTTGGAAGAACGTATCGAGCATTGCGAGTTGATCGATGGTTTGCTGGGTTTGAATCGCCAAAGACACCAAGTTCGCTGACATCGACACATCATGTTTGGAGAAGAAAGCCGCGCCTTTGATTTTGCGCGTGGCGGGATCCCAAACCAAAGTGGCGGTGACTGGGGTCGTCGTCAACATAAACTCTGGTCGATACGCTTCAGTGATGGTGGTGCTGACCAAGTGCATGCCGCGCGCTTCCCCACCAGCTACCGTTAACCCAGTGGTGGCCATAGTGTAATCAAACAAGGCGACGGCACTGGTGGCTTGCGTGCCTGCATATTGCACCCTCGGCCCATGCACATTCTCCCCCACCAAAATGCCTTGGCGCACCGCATTGGTGGCTAACGGAATATAGTCGGATTTGCCCGTTGGATTGTAGTGCACAGCCGCCGCATCACCAGCGACGAGAATTTCTGGGCGGGACGCTTGCATATAAGCGTCCGTCACGACCGCCCCATTAGGCAACATTTCGACTTGGCCTTTGAGCAATTCGGTATGGGGACGGAATCCGATCGCTAGCACCGCAATGTCGGCGGTATATTCACCTGCATCTGTTGTCACGGTGATTTGGTCACCACCAGAAAATTTTTCCACCTTTTGACCCAAAGCCAACGTGGTGCCATGTTCGCGATAAGCAGCTTCAATTTGATCGGTGATTTCAGGATCGAAGTTTTTGGCTAAAGCGCGATCTAATGCGTCGACCAAGGTCACCTTCTTGCCAGCTAAGGCGAATTGTTCGGCGATTTCTGCGCCGATATAGCCGGCGCCGATCACCACCGCGGAATCGATCGTCGGTGTGATCTGTTTCAAGCGCTGGGCGTCGGCATAATCTTTACAATAGTAGAGATGCGGATCATCGATGCCTGGAATTGGCGGTACGATCGGCGCGGAGCCTGGTGTGAACACCAATTTGTCATAGGTGTCGGTAAAATGTTCGCCAGTTTGTAAATTCTCAACCGTAACGGTTTTACTTTCCGCGTCCACCGCTAAAACATTGTGCTGCATGCGCATGTCGGCGCCAAGTTTCGTCAGCGCTTCAGGATTTGAGTAAAACATTTTATTTGGGTCAGACACATGGTCGCCGACCCAAAGTGCGATGCCGCAAGACAAAAACGACAAATTGTCATTGCGCTCATAGACGACGACTTGATCTTGCGGGTGCTTGGTCAGAATTTGTTGTGCGGCAAAAGTACCAGCGTGGGTGGCTCCGATCACAATAATTTTCATGAGTATCATCCTTTCGCAAAGCGTTAGGCTCTGTAAAACCAATGCGGGCGTCACGCCGATTATAGCATGGATCAGTTGCCATTCGAAAGTGTTCGATTATTGTTATAATTAGATAACTAATTCGATTTCCCTTACGGTCCGAAAATCTATGGGTTCCGACAAAAAGTGCTTCAGCGGGCTGGTTATGGCGACCGAAGTAGAGCAATGGCGCTCGTCGGAGCTAATTTTGCATTCGCTTCGCTCATAACCGCAAAATGGATCTCCTTCTCGCTGGATTCTAAGCGGTAAACCGCTAAGAATCCCACGGCTGATAACCAGCCCGCTTCCGCACTTTTTATCTCCGCCCACAGATTTTCTGCAATAGTATGTCAGTTTCCAGATTTAATTCATCAAGCTTCGATGGTCCTTATCAGATTACCCCTCATATTTCTGATACCAACGTGCGATTCGTTGCCATCTGGTGACAGTGGTCTGGCGGAGTGAAGGAACTGGAATCATCGAACGTGACAGAAGTCTTATTGGAGACAGCGGGCTTCTGGCTCCGATAAGATTTCAGGCAACTTCAAAGACGTGGGCTTCGGCTTTGAAGTTAGGCAAAAGAACATCGGCGCACTTTGCCGATTTCTGGCGCCGGCCGTCCACGAGAGATGATTTCAGCTCCGAAACGTAGCCAGACCATTGGTATCAGATGGCAACAAAAAACTTCGATGCCCACTAGTCGCATCGAAGTTGTAAAAGGGAAACCTATTTAATTTCTTTGGCCGTCGTTTCAGGACCAAAGAAGCCGACAACCGCTGCGGCGATCAATGCCATCACAGCGATGCCATAGAAGATCGCACTTGGCGCAACTTGCGTGATCGCATAAGCGACCGCCGTTGGCATTAAGACGTTTAACAGCTTCGCCACGGCGTTTGCGATCCCAGCACCACGGAAGCGGTACTTGGTTTCAAACAGCTCGTTGGTATAAACCGAAATGACGGAAGCCATCAGTACGTAGAATGTGGTGGTTAACAGCAGGCCATTGATGATCGTGCCGACCGTCGTGGTTTCATAAGCATAAGCGATGCCTAAGATGGCGGTGCAAATGAAGGTAGTGACGATCAGCTTTTTGCGGCCGGTACGTTCCACTAACACCGTCCCGATGGTGGCACCAATTGGCGCGCCTAACATCATCACCGCAGAAAAGCCGATCGAAGAGAAAATGCTGATGCCTTTTTGAACTAACAGCGTCGGGACCCATGAAGTGAAGGTGTATTGGCAAAGCAGTGCGGCACCGACGGCAACGGAAGCCACGAACACGCCACGGCCAAAGGAGACCTTCACGCGGCGTGCGTCTTCATTTTTCTCAGTGACTGGGTATTGTCCGCGAACATTTAATTCATCGATGATTGCTTGCGCTTCTTGGGTGCGACCTTTGGCGATCAACCAGCGTGGTGATTCTGGGAAGTTGTGACGGGCGAACCAAAGAATGATGGCGGCGACGCCCATGATGATAAACATGGAACGGAAACCCAAACTTGGTACGGCAAAAGTGGCAATCAATAAGGTGATCGGCGCGCCGGCATTAGCCACGATGGCGATCATCCCCGACCAAAAACCACGGCGATTGACAGGCGCAAATTCATTGACGACAGCATAACCAGTGACGATTTCTGCCCCTAAGCCGATGGCCGACATGAAGCGACAGGCGATCATCCATTGAATCGAAGGCATAAACGCAGAGATAAACGTGAAGGCCCCAAACAGCAATAAGTTAAA
>CAKRHU010000158.1 GCA_934339215.1 uncultured Lacticaseibacillus sp. | reverse complement strand
GTTTCGGTTATAATAGAAGTAATTATGTCGTCGGAGGGTTCGCTATGGCCATGTATCGGGAAAAACGGTTTGAACAAATCAAAAAACTGTTGGATGAGAAACAAGAATTAAGCATCGAAGATATCATGCAAGCAGTGGGGGTATCGCGCGATACCGCTCGCCGCGACATTGTGGCTTTAGATGCAGCCGGTGCTGGTCGGCGGACGCGAGGCGGGATCGTCAGTTTAACGTTTGGCCACACGATCCCCAGCTATTCAGAACGCCAAAAACTGTTTTCAGCGGAAAAGTCCGCCATGGCGCAAGCCGCATTGAAGCTGATTCAACCAGGTGGGGTGTATTTTATTGATGACTCGACGACGTTGTTGAAGTTGTCGCAAAGCATCACCGTACCAGTGACGATTTACACCCATTCGCTGGACAATGCGATCGCTTTGGCAGTGCGGCCGGAAGTGACGTTGCGCTTGCTTGGTGGCAACTTGAATCATCATGCGCGGTTCTTTTATTCCGTGGCGGGATTAGAAACCTTGAGTCAGGTGCATTTTGATGCGGTATTTATCGGGGCGACTGCAGTGAACGCGGATGGGTTATTTTTCGCGTATGAAAATGATGCCCAGATCAAAGGCACCGTGGTCAAAACCGCCAAAAAAGTGGTGGTGGTGGCGGAAGCCCAGAAATTCGGGACGGATGCGACTTATCGCGGCTTTAAGTTAGATGCGATCGATACGTTGATTTCAGATACTGCGATTTTGCCGGCACAAAAAAGTTGGTTTGACGCCAAAACGGATTTAATCGTCGCGATTCCTTAATCTGTGCTTAAGCTTTGCCGCTTGACTAACATTGCGACAAAGAAGTTGTTAGAATTTGTTTGAAACTGGTCTGACAGTTATACTGAAGGGCATATCAAAAAGTAGGTGAGTGTGTGGCAGAACCGTTAGTGTCGGTGATTGTTCCAGTTTATAACGTGGAACCGTATCTCAAACGTAGTGTGCAAAGTCTGATGGCGCAGACTTATTTGAATCTGCAGATCATTTTGATCGACGATGGCTCCTCGGATGATTCTGCTGCCGTGATCGCCCAAGCGGCCAAACTCGATCGGCGTGTTGAACCGATTTATTTGGCTGAAAATCGTGGCGTGTCTGCAGCCCGTAACGCCGGGTTGGCCAAAGCCCGGGGGTTATATATCGCGTTTATGGATGGCGATGATTGGGTCGCGCCAACTTACGTGCAGAATTTTGTGACGACGTTAGAATCTGGGCCGTATGATTTATTGATCAGCCCGTTTTATACGGACAATCCCAACCCCCAACCTGTCCCTGAGAAGTTGCTCGGAGATCGCGAGTTGACCAAAGCCCAGCTGATGCGCGGAATGCTAGCGCCAGTGGGCCAGGTACGCGGCTATCTATGGAACAAGTTTTACCGGCGGTCGGTGATCGATGCTTTGAGTCTGACCTTTGATGAAAATGTCGCGATCATGGAAGATGAATTGTTCAACACAGCGTATATCATGGCGACTAGTCGCTTTTATTATTACGGGACGCCGGGCTATCACCATGTGGTGCGCTCCGATTCAGCCACCCAGTCGCTTGGTGTGATCGGCGCCATTCCCCAACAATTGTGGGCGTTGTGGCGTATCGGCCAAATTGCCATGAATGAAAAACGTGCCGTGGGCGTCGCGGCCCCGAATTTACCTAAGGAGGAGTCTAATCGCTAATGCAACCAAATCTGACTCGGCAACAAATTAAACAACGCGCCAAAGCGCAACTGCGTCAACGTGGCGTTTGGGGGCAAATGATGATCGCCAACCTTTTGCCTTGGCTGATCACTGTGATTTTCACCCTAGTGACCGTGCTTGGCATCGTGGCGGTGATGACTAAATTTGGCGTCTCGCGGATGGCCCTTCAGCCAGAACAATTTGCCACATACTACCAGCAACATTCAGACACCAGTATGCCGTTGTTGAAGCCTTTGGTGTTGTTGTGGTTTAGTCAAGGTGTGGCGTTCACGGCGCTTGACGTCTTTCGTGGGGCTGATCGCGTGCGACCAGGGCAAGCGGTGATGCGCTTGTTTAATGGCCAGTACTTCTTTGGCATTTTGTTTGTTTGGGTGTTGATGACGGTGTTGTATCTGATCGGGATGATGGCGTTTGTGATTCCAGCGATCCCTATTGTCTTTGGGACGTCGATGAGCTTTTACATTTACTATGATGGCAAAACCCATGCTGAAAATGGCCGCTTTTCTGCGATGCAAGCAGTGGGGCACTCTTGGCAAATGATGCGCGGCAACAAACTCGATTACTTCGTGTTGAAGTTGAGCTTGTTAGGTTGGGCGATCCTCAAAGCCATCACCTGGCATTTGTTTGATTTCATGATCAATCCATATTTGCAGTTAGTCGATGCTGGCTTTTACGAAAATGTTCAAACGCAATATGCGCAAAAACAAGCGCAATTAAATTAATCAAATGAGTCGAGGCCATTGTGGCTTCGGCTTTTTGTTTGCCCAGTGCGAATTTAAGTACTTAGCACGGTAGCCTAGCATCAGGACTTAAGCTGGTCTTTGGCTTGAATCCTGATGCGTAGCTAGCCGCAGGTGTGTTGCTTAAAAAAGCACGACGATATCCATCGCGCCTTCTAAATGGCAGACGACTACCGTTTGTCAATCGATGGCATAAAAATAGCCTCATCACTGAGGCTAACTGAGATCAATAGACTTTCATTTTGTTCAATGGCCAGTAGCGCCAAACCACCACGGATTGGACTTTATCTTTGGCGATAAACCCGAAATCGCGCCCGTCATGAGACACTAAGCGGTTATCCCCCATGACAAAGTATTCACCTTTCGGGACGGTTTTAGATTGCGTCGAAGCTAACGTGGCAATATTGAAATCAGTCGTGAATTGTAAACTGCCAACCGCCACGCCTTGTTGGGCAGCGTAAGCTTTGAGTTCATTTTGCATGAACTTGGTTTTTAAATAAGGCTGGTTTTGTTTTTTACCATTGATGTAAAGCGTACCGCTTTTAACGGCGACGGTATCCCCAGGCATGCCGATGACTCGCTTGATATACAGTTGCCCGGGCTTATCAGGCGCATCGATCACCACGATGTTGTTGCGGTGGACCGCTTTGTTGCGTACACTGTACAGACGGTCGCCATCTTCAAGCGTGGGCTGCATTGAGGTGCCTTGGACGATGTCTTTGCTTAAGACGTAATGCATCAAAAGCTGGGTGCCTAAGATCACGACCAGAAACAACACGATCAATTCGATCGTTGAGCGCAAGGCACTGGATTTTTCTTTTTTCAACGAAGCCACCTCGAAGGATTATTTGCGTTAAGTTTAACACAGGGGAACGCCAATACAAAGAAATGTGCGGAGACAATAGGCGATTTTTAGTTTCATAAGCCGCGACTTGGTTTGCCACGGCTTTCGAGTTGTGCTAGCCTATTATAGAAGAATTTTCAGAAAACCCATCAGAGGAGGATCCGACCCATGAGTGTCTTGACCGTCACGCATCTGTCACAACGTTTCATTGATAAGCAGCTCTACCAAGATGCCAGCTTTCAAGTCAATAAGGAAGACCACTTAGGCATCGTGGGTCAAAATGGGGTCGGCAAATCCACCCTGATTAAGATCCTGACCGGCACACTTGAACCAGATGAAGGCACCATTATCTGGCAAAAGCATGTCCGCGTCGGCTATTTGGACCAGTATGCCAACTTGCAACCTGGCCAGTCGATCATGGATTTTTTAAAAACGGCCTTTGCGGATCTGTATGCCAAAGAAGCCAAAATGAACCAAATCTACGCCGACTATGCTGAAAACCCAGATGATGAGTTGTTGGCCAAAGCCGGGGAATTACAACAGGCGCTGGAAGCCGGCAATTTCTATGATTTGGAAACTGAAATTGAAACTATCGGTACCGGTTTAGGCCTAGATGCGATCGGCTTTGATCACCCGGTTGACGCGTTATCTGGGGGTCAACGGTCGAAAATCATTTTGGCCAAGCTACTATTAGAAAAGCCTGATATGCTGTTGCTGGATGAACCGACCAACTACTTAGACGTCGGCCATATCGAATGGTTGACTGAATGGTTGCAGAATTTCGAAGGCGCCTTTATCGTGATCTCACATGATTTCGACTTTTTGCAAAATGTCACCAACGCGGTGTTGGACATCGAATTTGCCCAAATCACCAAGTACACAGGATCCTTGAACCAGGCGATGAAGCAAAAAGAAAAAGACCACGAAACTTATTTGAAAGCTTATAACAAACAACAAGCCCAAATCAAAAAGTCTGAAGCCTTTATTGCCAAGTTTAAAGCCGGGACGCGTTCCACCATGGCCCGCTCTCGTGAAAAACAACTCGCCCATATCGATCGCCTTACGCCACCTGGTAACCGCGCCAAAGCGCATATTGAATTTCCCTATACGCCAGTGCAGCGTCAGATCTTAGTGGACGTGAACAATTTGGTGGTGGGCTATGAGAAACCATTGCTCGCGCCGATCAACTTCTCTGTCGGCAAAAATGAAGTGATCGCCTTAGAAGGGTTCAACGGGATCGGGAAGTCGACTTTGTTGAAAACTATTTTAGGCCAGATCCCAGCTCTTGATGGCTCAGTGTCCATTGCCGAAAATGTGGTATTTGGCTACTTTGAACAAGAATTACGCTGGGCGATCCCGAAGCAAAGCCCGTTGCAATTCCTTTTAGGTGAATACCCAGCGCTTTCTCAACGCCCATTGCGCCAAGTATTGTCACGGACGGCTTTAACGCGCGAAGAAGCTGACAAGCCGTTGCAACTGTTATCTGGTGGGGAGCAAAGTAAAGTCAAAATCGCGGATCTGATGTTGCAAGACACCAATATCTTAGTGATGGATGAACCGACGAACCATTTGGATGACGACACCAAAAATGCCTTGCGCACGGCCTTGATCAATTACCCAGGCGCCGTTTTGCTGGT
>CAKRHU010000157.1 GCA_934339215.1 uncultured Lacticaseibacillus sp. | reverse complement strand
TGAATAATTTTTGTATTTTTTACACAAAAGCTTGCATATTCCGTCAATTGGGTATATATTCAATAAAAATTCACTTTTAGGAGTTGGCGGGATATGAAAAATTTGAAACGGTGGGCGTTCGCGTTAATCGCGTTACTAGCCTTTATCGTAGCCGGAAGCGTGCATCCAGTAGATGCGGCCACCAGTCGCGTACAGGCGATCAAAAACCGCGGGTACATCACTGTCGGGTTATCCGCCGACTATGCGCCGCTGGAATTTCATGCGACAGTCGATGGTCAAGATAAAATCGTCGGCGCTGATGTTTCCTTAGCGAAGAAAATCGCCAAGGACATGGGCGTCAAGTTGCAGATCAAGGAAATGGGCTTTGATGCTTTGATCGGCGGCTTAAAGACTGGCAAAGTTGATATGGTGATTTCAGGGATGTCCAAAACCCCTGAACGGGCTAAGCAAGTCAACTTCTCCAAGCCTTACATGTATGAAAAACAAATCGTCGTCATTCGTAAGTCAGACAAGTCCAAATACAAAAACGTCGCGGACTTCTCAGGCGCAACTGTTGGGGCTCAAAAACAAACCACGCAAGAAGCCATCGCCAAAGCACAATTGCCAGGCGCTAAGATCCATAGCTTGCAAAAAGCCAATGATGTGGTTGCCCAAGTTTCCTATAATAAACTCGACGCTGGGGTCATGAGTTCCATCATCGCCGGCGCATATGTGCAAAAGAACAAATCCTTGATGATGGTCGATCCGCATTTTGCCACATCAGCTAGTCCAACGGTGGTCGCCTTACCAAAAGGTGACACCGCATTGACCACCCAAATCAACAAATCCATCAAGTCCATGCAAAAACAAGGCTTGTGGAAAAAGTACTTGGATCAAGCTTACACCTTGCAAAACCAATCCCAAGGGTTCTGGGCCAAATACAGCGGCTTCTTTGTGAAAGGGGCTTTGAACACATTGCTGTTCGCGCTGTTGACGGTTATCGCCGGGACTGTGCTGGGCACGATTTTAGCCTTGATGCGTCGCTCTAAGCTTTGGATCTTAAAAGCCATCAGCGCGATCTACGTGGAATTCATCCGCGGTACGCCTTTGATGGTTCAAGCCTTCATCGTGTTCTTCGGCACGCAAGTCTTAGGCTTAAGTCTTTCAGCCTTCACTGCCGGCGCGATCGCCATGGGCATCAACTCTGGGGCTTATGTCGCTGAAATCATCCGTTCTGGTTTGAACTCAGTGCCAGTTGGTCAAACTGAAGCCGCCCGTTCTTTAGGGTTATCCAGTGGCAAAACCACGCGTTATGTGGTGTTACCACAAGCCATCAAGAACATTTGGCCAGCCTTGGGTAACGAGTTCGTCACAGACATCAAGGAAAGTTCCGTGTTGTCTGTGATCGGCGCGTCAGAATTGATGTTTGAAGGTTCTACCGTTCAAGGTGCCTCGTTTCAGCCGTTCTTCCCAATGATGATCGTGGCGTTGATCTACTTCGCCATGACCTTCATTCTCACCCGGGCGTTAGGGTTTGTTGAACGTCGCATGGCTTAATTGATCTGTTAATACTTGTTAAAAAATTCTAGGAGGATTTTCTCATGACTAAAAAAATCGTATTGGCTTATTCCGGTGGTTTGGATACTTCTGTGGCGATTCCTTGGCTTAAAGACAAAGGCTATGACGAAATTATCGCCGTTTGCTTAAACGTCGGCCAACCAGGCACGGACATGGACTTCATCCAAAAGAAGGCTTTGGAAGTTGGCGCTTCTGAATCTTATGCCATCGATGCCCAAGATGAATTTGCTGACAAGTATGTGGCCCCTGTGATCAAATCAAACGCCTTATACGAAGGCGACTATCCTTTGGTTTCCGCTTTGTCTCGGCCTTTGATCATCGACCACTTAGTCAACATCGCCCATGATCATGGTGCCACTGCCATCGCCCATGGTTCTACTGGTAAAGGCAATGACCAAGTGCGTTTTGAAGCTGCGATCCATGCCTTGGATCCAGATCTTGAAATCGAAGCCCCAATTCGTGACTTCCACTGGTCTCGTGAAGAAGAAATCGACTACGCCAAAGAACACAACGTCCCAGTGCCGATCGGCAAGAAGTCCCCATACTCCATCGACTGCAACCTTTGGGGCCGTGCTAACGAAGCCGGCATTTTGGAAAACCCATGGAACCAAGCGCCTGACGATGCTTGGGGCATGAGCGTTTCCCCTGAAGAAGCCCCAGACGAACCCGTATTCTTAGATCTGACTTTTGAAAAAGGCTTGCCTGTTGCCATCGACGGCACCCCAATGCCTTTGGCTACCTTGATCAAGAATTTAAACAAAGTCGCTGGCGACAATGGGATCGGCCGGATCGATAAAATCGAAAACCGGATGGTCGGCATCAAGTCGCGTGAAGTTTATGAAGCGCCAGGTGCTGCAGTCATCATGACCGCTCACCACGAACTGGAAAACTTAACCTTGGAACGCGACATCGCCCACTACAAGCCATTGATCGAACAACAAATCACCAACATGATCTATGAAGCCAAGTGGATCACCCCATTATTTGACGCCTTGATGGCTTTCGTGGATGAAACTCAAAAGAACGTCAACGGTGTAGTTAAGATGAAGCTTTATAAAGGCAACGTCACCGCAGTTGCTCGTAAGTCTCCTAACTCCTTATATGATGAAAACCTCGCCACCTATACCAGTGCTGACTCCTTTGATCAAGAAGCAGCCGCTGGTTTCATCAAGTTATGGACCTTGCCAGCAACAGTTTACGAACAAGTCAACCACGTGCACTCTCAAGCAAAGGATAAGGTAAACAATGACTGATAAACTATGGGGCGGCCGGTTCACCCAAAAAGCGGCGGCTTGGGTCGACAAGTTCGGCGCTTCGATTGGATTCGACCAAGCCATGGCGCATGAAGATCTCGAAGGTTCCTTGGCGCATGTGGCGATGTTAGGCAAAACTGGCATCATTCCACAAAAAGATGCGGATGCGATCACTGATGGGTTGCATCAACTGCAAGCAAAACTCGACGCCGGTGAATTGCATTTTACCATCGCCAATGAAGACATCCATTTGAACTTGGAAAGCATGCTGACTGACTTGATCGGCCCAGTGGCCGGCAAGTTGCACACGGCACGTTCGCGTAACGACCAAGTCGCTACTGACTTACATCTGTGGTTGAAGCATCGCTTACCGGAAATCAAATCAGCCATCAGCGATTTGCAAAGTGTTCTGGTTGAAAAGGCCGACGAACACGCCGGCACCATCATGCCTGGCTACACCCACATGCAACACGCGCAACCGATCACTTACGGGCATTACTTGTTAGCGTATTTCGAAATGTTCCAACGCGATTATGAACGTTTTGAATTCAACCAAAAGCACACTGACATCTTGCCTTTAGGCGCGGCTGCCTTAGCTGGGACCACCTTCCCGATCGATCGTGAATTTGTTGCGGACCAACTGGGGTTCGATGCGGTTTATCACAATTCCTTAGATGCCGTATCCGATCGTGATTTCGCCTTGGAATTCTTAGCCAATGCCGCAATTTTGATGCAACACTTGTCGCGTTTAGCTGAAGAATTGATCCTGTGGTGCACTTACGAGTTCAACTACATCGAAATGTCTGACGCCTTCTCTACTGGTAGCTCCATCATGCCGCAAAAGAAAAACGCCGACTTCGCAGAACTCACCCGGGGCAAAACCGGTCGGGTCTATGGCGCATTGATGGGTCTGTTGACCACCATGAAAGCCATCCCGTTGGCTTACAACAAAGATATGCAAGAAGACAAAGAACCGATTTTTGATGCCTTTGATACGATTTTAGGTTCTGTGCACATTTTCTCTGGGATGATCGAATCTTTGACGGTCCATCCTGAAAAAATGCACGACGCCACCATCAACGACTTCTCCAATGCCACGGAATTGGCCGATTACCTTGCCACTAAAGGGGTGCCATTCCGCCAAGCTCACGAAATCGTCGGCGAACTCGTGCTCAAAGGCATTCAAACCAAGACGTCGCTTCAAGATATGCCGCTGGCTGAATTACAACAAGCCGCCCCACAAATTGAGGAAGATGTTTATACGGAATTGTCTTCTGAAGCGGCGGTCAACCGTCGTACCAGCTTAGGTGGTACCGCAGTTTCCAATGTGAAAAAAGAAGTCAAACGCGCGCAAGGCATTATTGCCCAACACGCGTAATCAAAAAGCCTCAAATCACCATCGATTTGAGGCTTTTTGCATGTCATCAGAATTTTAAACTGACCGCACAAAACACGCCGAGCACAGCAAAAATAATCGCCAACAGCCACACCCAATATAAGTTCATCAGCTTAAAGACCCGTAATTTGAGTTGCGGTAGACTCGCTTTTGTGACGCCAAAATTGGCAGCAATATCAGGATCTTGTTCAACTACGGCTTGCCACGCTGAGTATTGTGCCAATAAGTGATGCCTTTGGGCGCGCATCAAACCCAATCCGCTCAATAACAACCCGATGGGGAACACAAATGCTGGCCAGTTGACGAAATCTGACACCAAAAAGCTCGCCATACAACCGCCTAGGAAGCCAAACAACAAGATCATCCACAACCCAATCGCTTTGATCTGTCGATACGGCTGTTTTGAGTAACCACTGAGCAGATAAGCGATGTGCTGTTGCTCACGCCATTTCTCAAAAGTAGTGGCATTCGGTTTTTGACGTAACGGTGGATATTTTCGATTTAAACGCTTTTGCAACTTGAGATAGATGAATATCGTCGCCAATTCTAAGGCAACAGCGAGCAGTAATAGCAGTTCTAACATTTCGACCTCCAACAACTTGAATAGTCGTAGTATATCAAAGCGTTGTGAAGAATTCTGGACCGTAAAAAAGAGCTGAAACTAAATTCAGTTTCAACTCTACCAAGAAATTATTGGGTCACTAAAGGTTTCTGCGCCAAATCATGACGGAAATGTTGTAAACGGCGGATCGCCCATTCATAGCGCT
>CAKRHU010000156.1 GCA_934339215.1 uncultured Lacticaseibacillus sp. | reverse complement strand
GTGAACAGCGTTTCGATGCGCGCATATGCCTTTTTCAGGGAACGGATCTTTTCAAACGCGACGATTTTATGGGAGTTGTCATCAAAGGTCAATAAGGGTTTGATTTTCAGCATTCCGCCGATAAACCCAGCGGCGTTGGACAAGCGGCCACCACGGACTAAGTTTTGTAAATCGTTGACTAAGAAATATTCACCAGTCGTGGCACGCAATTCGTCCATATGGGTGACGATGTCATCGACGGTTTTGCCTTCAGCGGCCATGCGTGCAGCCGTGAGGACCAATTGCCCCATTAAAATGACGGTGATTTGAGAGTCATACACCACGACATGGGCAGGTTCAAAATCAGCCGCAGCGGCTTTTAAGGTGTTGACAAACCCAGAAATCGTGCTGGCCAAGTGGATACTTAAAATGGTGTCATAGCCTTCATTGGCTAAATCTTCATAAACCTTCAGCACTTCGCCTAATGGGGGCTGGGAAGTGTTGGGGAACGTTTTGGCAGTGCGGAGTAACTCATAATAATCTGCAGTTTGAATATCCTTGCCTTCATCGTAAACCGTGCCATCTAAAATGACGGGAATGGGCACGACTTTGATGTGGTTGGCTTGGATCTGATCTTCAGAAAGATACGCAGTGCTATCGGTGACGACGGCGATCTTCATGCGGTTCACCCACTTTTCTAGAATTCACTGCATTATCGTACCATATTTTCATAGATTTTTGAATAAACGGAAGCACTTGTCATAAATGGTATAATGGAAACAGACATTTTTTTACAGGAGGCGCCTATGTCATTTGATGGTATTTTCACCCACGCCATGGCCCACGAACTGGCCGACTTGTTAGTTGGCGGTCGCGTGAACAAAATTCAACAACCTTATCCTTATGAAGTGGTTTTAACCATTCGGGCTCAGCGCAAAAACTGGCCACTTTTATTGTCCGCTCATCCCGAATACGCGCGCGCGCAAATCACGCAGATCCCGTTTGCCAATCCCAAAACCGCCAACACCTTTACGATGACCTTGCGCAAGTACTTGGCCTCTGCGCAATTGATGCGCTTGGCACAAGTCGACAATGACCGCGTGCTGCACTTAGATTTTAAAACCCGCGATGAACTCGGGGATGATTTGTCCTTGCGCTTGGTCGTCGAGTTTATGGGCCGCCATTCCAATATTACGCTGGTGAATTTGGTGACCCACAAGATCATCGACTTGATCCATCACGTGTCACCTGATCAAAACCGCTATCGCCTGTTGTTGCCTGGCGCTGATTATGTCGAACCACCAAAGCAAGATAAAGTCGATCCTTTTACTGACGATACCCGCGGTTATCAAGAATTGATGAAAACCACCGATGTGCCATTGGCGAAGTTGTTGCAACGGCATTATCAAGGCCTAGCCTCTGACTCCGCAATTGAATTAGCCGCGCGGTTAACGACTGGGGATGCTGATCGCGCGTGGGATCAGTTTATCGCTGCTATCAACACTGCAACGCCTGCAATTACCACTGGCGACAAAGTGTATTTCTCAGCAACGCCTTATCAAAGCCTCAAAGGTGACGTTGAAACTTACCCGACTTGCTCTGAAATGCTCGACGCCTTCTACGCCAAGAAAGCCGAACATGATCGCGTTCGTCAGCTTGGGAGCAACTTGATCCACCCGCTGAAGAACTTGATTGAAAAAGACGAGAAGAAACAAAAGAAGCTCGCCGCCACCTTAAAGTCCACCGAAAAAGCGGATGATTACAGGATCCGCGGCGAACTGTTGTCGACTTATCTCAATCAAGTCGAACGCGGGATGACGACCATCACCTTACCGAACTTCTATGACGACAACAAACCCTTGAAGATCAGTTTATCTAACGAGCTTTCCCCATCCAAAAACACGCAGCGTTACTTCACCAAGTATCAAAAGCTCAAGAATGCGGTGGCATTTGTCAATGAACAAATGGCTGACAATCAAGCGGAACTCGATTATTTAACTGGGGTGATGACGCAAATCGAACTCGCTGCCCCTAAAGATCTTGATGATATCCGCAGTGAGCTGCAACAAGGCGGCTTTTTGAAAGTGCAACACAAAGGCAAAAAGGCGCCGAAGCATAAAGTTGCGAAGCCTGAAACCTTTTACGCATCAGATGGCACCGTGATTTCAGTGGGTAAAAACAATTTACAAAACGATCAACTGACTTTGCGTACCGCCAACAAGTCTGACATTTGGCTCCATGCTAAAGATGTGCCAGGCTCGCATGTGATCATCAGCTCACCTCGTCCTAGCGACAAAACCTTGCTGGAAGCCGCGAACTTGGCGGCATACTTCTCAAAGTCGCGCGCCAGTGCCAATGTGAAAGTCGATTGGATCGAGGTCAAAAAGATCCGCAAACCCAATGGTGCCCGTCCAGGCTTTGTAGTTTATGAAGGGCAACGCACCGTGGTGGTCACGCCAGACGAGGATTTAGTGGCAAAACTGCGTCAAAAGCCGACTTTGTAACTCTGACGTAATATTATAACCAAAATTAAATATTTTGTTACAGTTTTGCCTCTACTCTTGTCAAGTGAAATCGCTATACTCAACTTAGGAAAACAATTAGACCCGTAAATTACTTGAGGAGTGAGCATCATCAAAAAATCACAATTAGCATGGCTCTTCACCCCTGCGCTGGCGCTGCTTCCTGGCACGATTTTGGCACAAGGACACGAAGTTAAAGCCGATACCGACACTGATACAGACTACACCGTTAAAACCGGTGACACCTTGTCTCAAATTGCTTTGGACAAAAACACCACCGTCAGCGACTTGGCAACGACCAACAAAATTGCCAACAAGAATTTGATCATCGTGGGTCAAAAACTGAAGCTCAAAGCGACCGCTCCGGTTGCGGACAACACCACTTACACGGTGAAGTCTGGCGACACTTTATCTCAAATCGCTGCGGACAACAACATGACCACTGCGCAATTGGCAGCTGCCAACAACTTGTCTAACGCTGATTTGATTTTAGTCGGCCAAACCTTGAAGTTAACTGCCGCCGCAACGCCTGCTCCGGCAACGACTGCAACCACGACGACCCAAACTAACCCGGCAGCTGCAACGAACACCACCACTCAAAAAACGACTCAAGCTGCTACCACCACTTCAACCAGCACGAGCACCGCGACAACTACTGGCTCAACCACGAACTATGGTACTTTCAAGTTGTCTTTCTATGATCCTGCGGTTTTAGGTTCCAACATGGGCTACAGTGGTGTTGCTGCTAACTTGTCCGTTTTCCCTAAAGGCACGCATTTGAAGATCACGTTGTCTAACGGCACGGTTTGGTATCGGACGGTTAATGATACTGGGACCTTCGCTTATTCCAACCCACATCAATTAGACGTTGCAATGCCTTCCAGCCAAATTCCAAGTGCTGGGATCTTATACGCAACCGTTGAAGTTTTACATTAACCCAGTTAGCCTCCCAGTGTGGAGGCTTTTTTGATGTCTAATTACTTCGCTGACGAGTTCCTTCTATTATATAGACGCACATTCTTGTGATTCAAATTTTTGAGTGATAAGATATCATCTGAATTTATTAAGAATTCTATAACAGCGTCAATCGGCCTATCCTTTATTTTGCAATGTCCGTAACACTTTGCAATAACGCCGGAATGCAACAGAATGATGACAATATGTCAAAATACGCACTTTTTGTTACCTGTTTGGCGTTGGCTTGTTATCTGTGCTCGGTATACTAGTCCCAGTTGTTAAGCAAATCCAGACATTCAAAATAGGAGTGACTCATTATCAAAAAAGCACATCTCGTATGGTTATTCTCGACGACCCTTGCCTTGACCGCTGGTGCGGCCTTTGTCTCGAGCAACCCGGTAGACGCGGCTACCACTCAGTCTGCATACACCGTTAAATCCGGTGATACCCTTTCTGCCATTGCCAATGCCAATGACACCACAGTCGCAAAATTAGTTTCCGCTAACAGCATTAAAAACCCACATATGATCCATGTCGGCCAACAATTGAAGTTGACTGAAGCGGCCACGACTTATACCGTTAAATCCGGTGATACCTTAGGCGCCATTGCTGAAGATACTAAGGTAACGGTTGCGAACTTAGTGACTTACAACAACATCACTGACGCAAACTTCATTCACGTCGGTCAAGTCTTGAAGTTGACTGGGACGACTACAACTGCAACTACGACAACTAGTGCGCAAACGACTAGCACGCCTGCAACGACTACTGCTGCAAGCACGACTTCCCCTGCTGCTTCAACTACGCAAGCAAGCACCACGACTGCTACTCAAACGCAAACGCCTGCTAAGTCGACGACGACCACGACCCCGGCCAAGTCCACCACGACTACCCCAGCGGCTTCCACGTCAACGCAAACTCAAACCACGACGCCTGCCGCTACAACTTCAACTGCTTCCACGACAACCACTAGTCAAGCAAGTACCACAACTGCAAGTTCTTCAACCAGCTACGGGACTTTCAAGTTATCCTTCTATGACCCAGCTGTGTTGGGCTCAAGCCTTGGCTACAGCGGCGTGGCGGCTAACTTATCGGTCTTTCCTAAAGGCACGAAGTTAAAGATCACCTTGTCCAATGGCACGGTTTGGTATCGGACCGTGAACGATACTGGTTCCTTTGCGCAAAGCAACAGCCGTCAATTAGACGTTGCGATGCCATCTAGCCAAATTCCAAGTGCTGGGATCTTATACGCACAAGTTTCAGTGGTCAAATAAATCTGAGTTCACGTCAAATTCCCCGCTACGGCGAGGAATTTTTTGTATTCATACTAAATCATCTTTAAACCCGGTTTAAATCGGTGCTACAATTTTTGGAGTTGATAGACATCTTG
The DNA here is from genome assembly GCA_934339215.1 of uncultured Lacticaseibacillus sp. Taxonomy (GTDB): domain Bacteria; phylum Bacillota; class Bacilli; order Lactobacillales; family Lactobacillaceae; genus Lacticaseibacillus. The sequence continues at coordinate 130 of CAKRHU010000156.1, read as the reverse complement.
TCTGTTGGCTCCTTTTTCTATACCATTTATCTTTTAAGTATATTCAGGGCACACAAAAAGGACATCATCCTCTTCGTGTCCGCCCAACCTTGCGAGTAAGTAAGAAAGGAATTGAATAATGTCCCTCACT
>CAKRHU010000155.1 GCA_934339215.1 uncultured Lacticaseibacillus sp. | reverse complement strand
TAAGTTCCTATTTGAAAGAGCAGCGTAAGGCGACTCGAGCGACGGAAGTGGAGTTGTTTGATCATACGATCGATGCGATCAATTGTTTCGATCGGGCAGTGTTACCTGAGTTAAAACAGGTGATGGCAAAGTTTGATGACGCCTTGGCCAAAGAGACGCAGGGCATTAACCGAAACAAGGTCAGAAAATATGTTGTGATCACTTCGATCAAACAGGCAAACTTCACTAGTCTTTTCCGACGTTTAAATGTCTTGTCGGGATATGTGCATTATGGTATGGTAAATCAACGGCAACTGTATGCGAGTATTTGGGATGATACGACTCAGTTGATGTTGCATCAGTACTTTCAAGAAATTCTGTCTGCGCATGAGGATACTTTGCTCATGAACAATTATGTGGATTTATTGACAAAACTAAAACAATATGGTGATGAAACACAAATGCGGAGGAACCAAAATGAAAAAGTATACCAAGGCCGATTTAAATTATGAGGTCGATACCCAAGAGGAACTACAGGATATTTTAGATTTTTTGAATGACAATCGGGTTCCAGATAATGAGATTAAGTTTGATTTGCTCATGGCGTCACCTGACGAATTAATTGAACGTGACCTAGCAAAAATTGCCGAAAATGCCCGATATGCAACTGCTTGGTAAGTTGACACTTGATTGATTCGCTGATCTCAAAAATAATTTCAGACCCTAATGGACAGCCCGCCAGCTGTCCATTTTTGCAAACGTTACCCGGCATTGCCTACCAAGCCGTGATTGACTTGCAGGCGCGGGTTCGCTACAATCGAATAGTATTAACTAATTCTATAAAATAGCATCAGTGAACGTTCTATTAGAACCATCGCTATGATGATGCGGAGGTGAACAGATGAGCTCAGGAACATGGGCCGCAATTATCCTCGTCGCGATCATCGCCTTAGCGATCGGGGTTTGGATTGGGAACATTATCCAGAATCGCAAGCACCAACAAAGCTTAGATCAAGCGCATGACAGCGCAACAGGGATAATTGAGGCCGCTAAAAAAGAAGCATCCACGCTTAAAAAAGAGACCTTGATTGAAGCCAAAGATCAAGCGCATGAGTATCGCAGCCAAGTGGAACAAGAGTTACAAGATCGCCGCAATGAAGTGCAAAAAGCGGAGAATCGTAACGTTTCCCGGGAAGCGACGCTGGATCATCGCGACGACACGCTGGATCGTAAAGAACAAAGCCTGTCTGATCGAGATGCCAATCTAAATGCCAAGCAGCAACAACTAGATGAACGTGAAGCTAGTATTGCTGCCATCATTGCCGAACAACAAAAGACCTTAGAACAAGTCGCGGAATTGACCAAAAGCCAAGCCCGCGACCGGATCCTGACTGATACCAAAGCCGAACTTGCCCATGAGCGAGCGAAGCTGATCAAAGAAAGTGAAACCGAAGCCAAAGACACTGCCGACAAACAAGCCAAAATGCTGATCGCCCAAGCGATCCAGCGTTCGGCTTCTGATGTGGTGGCCGAATCCACTGTCACCGTGGTGAACTTGCCAAACGATGACATGAAAGGCCGCATTATCGGACGTGAAGGCCGCAACATTCGCACGTTGGAAACGCTCACAGGGATCGATTTGATCATCGACGATACGCCAGAAGCTGTGGTGTTGTCTGGTTTTGATCCGATCCGCCGTGAAATTGCGCGCATGGCTTTGGAAAAGTTGATCCAAGATGGCCGGATCCATCCGGCTCGCATTGAAGAAATGGTGGATAAAGCCCGCAAAGAAATGGATGATCGCATCCGTGAATTTGGGGAGCAAGCCATTTTTGATATCGGGATCCACAACATGCACCCAGACTTGATCAAAGTCTTGGGCCGCTTACACTTCAGGACTTCTTATGGCCAAAATGTGCTCGATCACTCCATTCAAGTGGCAAAACTTGCCGGGGTAATGGCAGCCGAGCTCGGTGTTGATGTCACCATGGCGAAACGCGCCGGATTATTGCATGATATCGGCAAAGCACTAGATCATGAAGTTGACGGCTCTCACGTTGAAATTGGCGTCGAGCTGGCAACGAAGTACAAAGAACCAGCAACAGTGATTAACGCAATCGCGTCACACCACGGGGATGTCCCAGCAACCAGTGTGATTTCCGTGTTAGTGGCCGCAGCTGATGCGATTTCTGCAGCCCGGCCAGGCGCTCGTAGCGAATCGCTAGAGAATTACTTGCACCGTCTTGAAAAGCTTGAGAGCATTGCCAATGCTTATCCAGGCGTTGATCACTCTTTTGCGATTCAAGCCGGCCGCGAAGTCCGCGTGATCGTGCAGCCTGACAAGTTGTCAGATGAACAATCGGTCGTGTTAGCGCGCGATATTCGCAACCAAATCGAAAAAGAACTCGAATATCCAGGGCATATTAAAGTGACAGTGATCCGCGAAAAGCGCACTGTCGAGTATGCGAAATAGGGATTGTGCGTCTGCCGAAGGGTGGGCGCTTTTTTGTGGTTCATGAATGTTGAATTTCGAGCAAGGAATTGAGACACTGTTACTGTGATAAGAATTCATCGGGTCAATCTAAGGTTTCGATGATTACTAATGATCCACAAGTCAATCAAAAGTAGGAGATACGTTTCGTTTGTTAAAACAGGTTGCGAAAGGCATTGTTAAATATATTGGATTACTGATCATCTTTGTGGCGTTGTTATCACTTGCTTTTACAATCCCAAATCGAAGCGTGGTGGGAAATGTTCAAACATCCAACGAAGTATTTCAAGTAGAAGGACACTACCCGTTCATCAGTGCAAAAGATGAAGGTGCTGAGTTAGACAACTTTACTGATTGGTTGATGATTTCCAAAGCAATTAAGGGCGATAAGGGGATTGTTCCATCTGCGATGTATGTGGGAAATTACGCACGGTATTGGCATGGTTACTTAGTCTTTTTACGACCAATGTTAGCGTTTATTAGCTATACTGCCATTCGACAAGTGTATGCGGTTGTTTTAATGTGTTTATTAGCGTTGAATTTGGTATTGCTAAGTAAACAATTTGGTACGTTATCAGCAATGGTATTTGCACTTGCATTAAGCTTTCAACGATTTAATGTTGTCTTCAACAATATGCAGTATGCCAACGTTATGATTATTATGCTGGTTGCGAATTTAGTAGTGCTCAAGGCAAACACACTTGATATGCCAAGATTAAAAATATTATGGTTGTTTCTCTTAATTGGTAGCATAACGAATTATATAGATTTGTTAACCTACCCTTTAATTACCTTCGGGGTTCCTTGCACGATATTGTTAGCGAAGTGGTATCAATCAAAATCCGCACCCAAATTGAGTGATGGCGGCCTAACGCTTTTGAGTAGTGGCCTTGGTTGGCTTCTTGGCTATGGGATGACTTGGTTTTCAAAATGGATTATCGGGAGTTGGGTGTTACACAAGAATGTGGTGAATGATGCGATTCACAGCATCTTATTTAGAACTGAGGGAAGCGCCCAATATCCAACTAATCGGGTGGGGACAATTTTGAAAAATATTCAATTCGAGTTTCCAAAGATTAATATCTTGATGTTGGCTATGTGTATAGTTCTATTTGCCTTCGCAATGATCTACTTCACGTCTAAAAGACGGAATGTCTCTGTTCCTTGGGTGTTTCTCGTACTCGGCGGAATACTTCTAATGGCACCCTACGTTTGGTATGTCGTGCTGACCAGTCATTCTCAAATCCATACTTGGTTTACATATCGAGAACAGCTCATAAGCGTATTTGCTTTTCTCATGATGTTAGTTATCACTATCAAGGAAAATGCTGCTGAATCTGTCGCTCAAGAAAATATTCATTTATAGTGAAAGCCCACAATGTGATAGTATATGGGTAACTTATTAGGAGGCGCAACATGTCCAAATACTTGGTAACAGGCGGAGCCGGCTTTATCGGCTCTAATTTAGTCGATGAATTGATCAAAGGTGATAACCAGATCACCGTGGTGGATGACTTGTCGATGGGGTTGTTGAGCAACTTACCTGATAGCGACAAGGTGACGTTTATCAAACATGACATCACCGATCACGACTTCATGTCAGAACTGTTGATCAATGAAAAATTCGACTACATCGTCTTGCTGGCAGCCATCGCCAGTGTTGCGGATTCTGTTGATCGCCCATATTACACCCATGAGATCAACCAAGAAGCCAACCTCAACATCATTGAAACCATTCGCCGCGAACATTTGCCATTGAAGAAATTATTCTTTGCTAGCTCGGCGGCAGTTTATGGTGAGAACCCGACGTTACCAAAAGTCGAAACTTTAGCTGTTGATCCTTTGACACAATACGCAGTTGACAAATATGCAACGGAACGTGCGATCATCAACTACTCACGGTTGTACGATCTACCATTCGTCACTGTGCGCTTCTTTAACGTCTTTGGTCCTAAGCAAAACCCCGCCTCGCCATATTCTGGCGTGTTGTCCATCATCATGAACGCTTTGCAAAATGACAAGCCATTTACCTTCTTCGGTGATGGCGGCCAAACTCGTGACTTCGTGTTTGTCGGCGACGTCGTTTCTGCGATCATCGGGTTGTTGCACACACCAGAAGCGCGCGCTGATGTTTTCAACATTGCTAACGGTCAACAAACCACCTTGCAACAAGTCGCAGACGACTTACAAGCCATCACTGGCAAGACTTTGAACGCCACTTACAAAGAAGCACGCCAAGGGGACATTCGCGATTCATACGCCAATGTTGATAAAATCAACGCTTTTGGTTTCATGACTCACACCCCATTGAAAGATGGCTTGAAGATCTACGCCGATTCCGTGAAATAATACACAGTTGTGCACCCTAAACTCGAAATCACAAACACTTAATTCACTATTCTTAAACTTTTAAAAATAGCTACGATTATGAATCGTTAACCATTGCGATTTCTGTCTTGGTACGGTACATTAAAGCTGTGTATAGCAAAGATACACTCATCGGTACGAGTGTATCTTTGCTATACACAGC
>CAKRHU010000154.1 GCA_934339215.1 uncultured Lacticaseibacillus sp. | reverse complement strand
GTTTTGATCAAGAATACATGTTCACCAAATCAGATTTCAGTGTCGCCTATGATTCGACCAAACAGATCCTCACGCAACTGGCGACTTTATATGAAGCTGGGGTGATCCAAGCGTCAGTCACCAACACTGCGCCTTTTGACTTAAAACACCTGATTGCAGCCACTAAGGCCATTGAAGCTGGCCACAGTGTCGGCAAAACCAGCTTATTTATGAAAGCCTAGTGCGTAACGCAGTTTGCGTTTGGCATCGGCTTGGGTCAATTCGTCAGGATTATAAATGATCATCCCATCCCCCATATAGTAGTTGAACTTTTCCAAGATGCCGCGCTGGGTCAAGCTGCGCAAGCGCAATTCATCATTGACTTGCAATAAAAAGTCTTGACACCAGTCTTTGTCCATCATCGCCGGTTCATCGCGTTCGGTGATAAAGCCTTGTTCCAAAAACGTATTGGCACCTTCAGTTTTTTGCAGGCGCGTAATGCTTTCAGTCGGTTCCATACACTCATCCTCCAAGTTGTTTACCTTTATTCTACGTGATTGCCACACAGTTGCAACACGCTTTAAGGTAGTTTTTAGACTCAGTGAGTATCCTAGTCAATAATCAGAAAAGAGGCGCGGGCAGTGACCAGTAAACCAAAGATCTTAGTCGTAGAAGACGACCCCAACTTGAATCAAAGTATTTGCGACTTTGTGCGCGATTTTGCCGACGTCGAATCCGCTTTAACCGGCAGTGACGGCGAATTTATGGCGGAACAAGATATTTATGACGCCATTGTGCTGGATATCATGTTACCGGAAATGAACGGTTTTGATTTATTGAAGGCCATTCGCGCAAAAGCGGTGCAAACCCCGGTCTTGATCCTCACGGCCAAAGATGCCTTGGCGGATAAATTGCGCGGGTTTACCCTAGGCGGCGATGATTATTTGACTAAGCCTTTCCACCGCGAAGAATTGATCATGCGCTTAAAGGCCTTGCTCAAGCGCACCGGCAAACTCGCTGCCGATAATGTGTTGCGCTGTGGGCCGCTATCAGTGGACGTCGCCAATCACTCGGCCAATGTCAACGACTTGCCAGTCACCTTAAACGGCAAAGAATATGATTTATTGGTTTACTTGTTGCAAAATGTCGACACCATCATTACCAAAGATCAGATTTTTGATCGTTTGTGGGGCTTTGACTCGGACACCGCGATTTCAGTAGTCGAAGTCTATATGTCCAACTTGCGCAAAAAATTACGTCACACTCAAGCCGAAGCGATGATCAAAACGATCCGCAGTGTCGGGTACATTTTACAAAGTGAGGGATCGCAATGAACAGTGATGCAGCGATTGAGAATCAACGCCGGCGTTTGTTTGTCGCCCAGTTGTTGAGTTTCGCTGGGTTGTTCATCGCTTTGGGGCTGATCGTGTTTGTGATGTATGAGCGCTCCGTGTATCGCGACGTTGATCAAACCTTAGTTCAGCAAAAGCGTAAATCACTTTCCAACACCCAGACCATGACGATGGGGCGCAATCCTTTGCGCAATGGCAAGCCCACTGGCAACGAGCCCAACCCGATGCGCACCACGTTATTGGTGTTCAATCGCAAAGGTAAAATCACCAACCAAGCCCAAATTGGAATGGATGCTTACGCCTACTTGCAATATATGAAACTCAACAAGAAATATGTCAACGTCAAGCGGACGTTGACCACCACCAGCGGGACGTTTCGCACCTTGTTGATCAAAGTCAAAAAATCCAACCTTAACTCCAGTTATGCGGGCAAATATGTAATGATCGTGCAAAACATCGACTCGCAAATGTTTGCCTTAAAAACTTTCCGTCAGGCGTTGATTTTGACCATGGTGATTTTCTGGTTGCTGGCTTTGGCCTTAGCATATTGGTTGTCGAATCGTTCAATGGCCCCAATCGTCGTGGCTTGGCAACATCAACAAGACTTTGTCGCTGACGCCGCTCACGAACTGCGGGCGCCATTAGCGGTGATCCAAAGCCAACAAGAAGCGATGCTGACCAAACCCAATGCCACAATTATCGATCAAACCGAAGCCATTGCCACCTCGTTGGCTGAAACCAAGCGCTTGCGCCAGTTGACCGGGGACTTATTGACCATCGCCAAAGCTGATTCCAACGCGGTGCAATTGGACATTCAACCGTTTGAATTGAATGCTTACTTCACCAAACTGTTGCGCCCTTACGAAGATATCGCCGCGTCACAAGATAAAACTTTCAGCGTCGACTTGCCTGAACATGGCAATGCCTTGTTTGATAACGAGCGCATGCATCAATTGACCGTTTTGTTATTGGACAATGCCTTCAAATATACCGCAGCTGGCGACAAGGTTTGGGTGAAAGTGGTGATGTCCGCTAATGATTGGCAACTGGTCATTGGCAACTCAGGACCGACGATTTCCGATGACGATAAAGCCCATATTTTCGAGCGGTTCTATCGCGCCGATAAATCACGCAATCGCAAAACTGGTGGCAGCGGCTTAGGTCTATCGATCGGGGCTTGGATCGTCAAAGCCCATCGCGGCAAAATGACCGTCACCGATGTGCAACCGCATGGCGCCGAGTTTATTGCGAAATTTCCCCGCATCCCCAAAGTAAATTAATTGAAAAAGACGCCACGAGCATCAAAACTCGTGGCGTCTTTGTGTGTTCAGATTTTGGCATCTGCGATCAGATTTTCATGGGCCTGAATATGATCCGAGTACGCTGGATCTTGCGCCAGTAATAATAAGAATAAGGCTTCAATTGCGGCAGTCGCAGACAACCTTGAGAAATAATATTCGGATTCAAACACCTGTTGCCGCACCGCCGTTAAAATATGCACCGCCGCCAGCTTCCCCAACGGCGAATCATCCCGGTTAGTCAATGCCATAACGTGAATCCCGTGCTGTTTGGCATATTGCGCCTGGTTGATCAAATGCGCCGTTTCGCCAGAATTTGAAATCACCAATAATACCGAATCTTTGGGTAAATTCATGGTTTGCGCCATGCTGGTTTCATAAGTCGCATCAGACAACGCTAAAAAGCCTAACTGGTTGAATTTGTACACTGCATCTAACGCCACCGGATATGTGCCACCAGCACCAGCACATTGGATCACCGGGGCTTGTTTCAACCAAGTCAGGACTTGCTCAATTTGTGCTGAATCTGTCGCTTTTAAGGTGGCTTTGACTTCGGCAATTTTATTTTCGGCAATATTTTGTAAGGCTAGGCTGGTCGAGTCAGCGTGAATATCATGATAGTAATTGTGTTGATCTTCGGCGGCTTGCGCAAGTTCGATTTTCACCTGATGAAAACCGTCGCGATTCAAATTCCGGCAAAACCGTGACACAGAAGCTTCACTGACTTGCGCTGCTTGCGCCAATGCCGCAATGGTCATATTCACCACCAGGCTGGGATCGGCCAAAATCACTTCGGCGATCTTGCCATCAGTGGCTGACATTTTCGGCTGTTGCGCATACAAATCATTGATGATATTGCGTTGGGTCATCATATTTCCCTCATTTCGTCAATTTCTGCCTCCTCAAATTTAGTTGATTTTGTACCGTTAAGCAAGCGCTTGACAAAATTTATTTCACATTTTAAGATGACTGTGAAACAAAATTTCTCAGGAGGTGCTTCATGACCAAACAAATTCAAGCGGCTTTAGCGATGATCGAATCCGGCATGGCCATCAGCTTAGGCGGCGGCAACCATATCAAACAACTAGCGCAAGCGATCGCTGCAAGTTCACTGACTGATTTGCGCATTTGTAGTCCCTCAGAAGCGACTGTGGCAACTTGTCGCGAACTAGGTTTGACCGTAGATCTTGATCTCACGGCAACGGATATCGCCTTTGATGGCTGTGATCAAGTCACAAAAGGTTTCGACGCGTTGAAAAGCGGCGGTGCCATTTTTACTTATGAGAAACGCAATGCGATGTTGAGCCAACAATTTGTGTTACTGGTTGGCGCTGACCGGTATGTTCCCGACTTTAATGGGCAAGTACCATTGACGATCGAAGCCCTTGATGCTGCCATCCCCTTAGTCCAGCAAGTGGCTGCCCAATTTCACACCACTGCCAAGGTGCGCGAAGCTAGCAATTATATGGGCTTCACGCGCACCCGTGATGGCAACAAGGTGATCGATCTGCAATTACCTCCTGAAACTAAGGGGCATGATTTTACCCAGCGTTTGGAGAGTTTGCCAGGCGTCGTGGCCACTTCTTTGTTTGAAGGCTTGGTGACGACGATTTTGTTAAAAACGACTGACGGTAACATACAACGTATAGAAAGGACCCATTAAGATGAACACATATAATTGGGGTATGATTGGGACTGGCGTGATTGCCCATGAAATGGCGGATGCTTTGAATGCAGTGAACGGCACAGTTTATGGCGTGACGGCAGTGAATGCAGCACAAACCCAGCAGTTTGCTACCGAAAAACACATTCAACACACCTATCCTAACGCTGAAGCGATGATTGCCGATCCCAATATCGATATCATCTACATCGCCACCCCACATACCTTCCATTACGATTACATCAAAAAGGCGTTGAATGCTGGCAAGCATGTTTTTGCGGAAAAAGCGATCACTGTCAACGCCAAGCAATTCGATGAAGTCCAAGCGTTGGCCCATGAAAAAGGGTTGATTTTGACGGAAGGGTTGACCCTGTTCCACATGCCGATTTACCAACAAGTTCAGGATTTGATCACGTCAGGTAAACTCGGCGACATCAATATGGTGCAAGTCAACTTCGGCAGTCTCAAAGATTATGATCCGAATAATCGCTTCTTTAACAAAGATCTAGCCGGCGGCGCCTTGTTAGATATCGGCGGCTATGCCACGGCTTTTGCACGCACCTTTTTGAATTCACAACCTAATGTCACCCTCACCACCGTCAAATTCTTTGAAACTGGTGTGGATGAACAATCTGGGATTATTTTGAAAAATCCCGACCAACAAATGGCCGTGATGGCTTTATCCTTGCGCGCCAAACAACCTAAGCGTGGCGTCGTGTCAGGCACCAAGGGC
>CAKRHU010000153.1 GCA_934339215.1 uncultured Lacticaseibacillus sp. | reverse complement strand
GATGTAACAAGCGATATTGATGGCCAGCTTCGACCCGGCCACACACCACAGCGTCCAAATCATAGCCTTTAAACAAGTCCAGAATCTCTTGTTCAAACCCGGCGCGGATACATAACAGCATCCGTTCTTGTGATTCGCTCAGCATGATTTCAAAAGGCGTCATGCCCGGTTCACGTTGCGGGATCAGATCCAGATCCATGGTCATGCCGTAGCCAGCTTTTGAGGCCATTTCTGCAGAACTGGAAACCAAACCGGCAGCGCCCATATCTTGAATCCCGACTAAGGCATCTTTGTGATCATGGGTGACTTCCAAGCATGCATCAGTGAGCAGCTTTTCCATGAAGGGATCACCGACTTGCACCGCTGAGCGATCAGCATCTTCTGCATCGGAAAATTCTGCTGAAGCAAACGAAGCCCCATTGATCCCGTCACGGCCAGTTTTAGCGCCGACATAAATGATCGCATTGCCCACACCGGCCGCTTTGCCTTTTTGAATATCTTTTTCATCCATTACGCCAACAGTCATCGCGTTAACTAACGGATTTTTCTGGTAGCCTGGGTCAAATTGGACTTCACCGGCCACTGTTGGAATGCCGATCGCGTTACCATAACCACCGATGCCAGCCACCACTTGATCGATCAAGTTCTTGTTATGGGCATCGAATTCATCCCCGAAAGCCAGTGCATCAAGGCTAGCTACAGGTTTGGCCCCAATAGAGAAAATGTCGCGAATGATCCCACCGATCCCAGTCGCTGCCCCTTCGTATGGTTCAACGGCGCTGGGATGGTTATGAGATTCGGCTTTAAAGACGACGGCTTTGCCTTCGCCGATGCGAATGACGCCGGCACCTTCACCAGGGCCCATCAACACGCGATCATTTTTCGTCCAGAAGGTTTTGAGGATCGGCTTGGAGTATTTATAGGAACAGTGTTCGCTCCACATGCCGGACTGCAAACCCATTTCCGTATAATTAGGCAAGCGACCCAAACGTTCTGCGAATAAATTGTATTCCGCTTCCGTTAAACCGAGTTGCAAATAAGGTTTTTGATCCCGGATCTGTTCTGGGGTGAGTTCAGTTTGCAGCATGGGCCGCTCCTTTCGTCGCGTTGATCAATGATTCAAACACACCTAAGCCATCAGTACCACCGAGCAAGGCTTCCACCGCGCGCTCTGGGTGCGGCATCATACCAAGCACATTTCCAGCTTTGTTGGTAAGTCCGGCGATATCATTCAGTGAACCATTGGGATTGTTGGCATATCGGAAAACGACTTGATGGTTCGCTTCGATGTCCGCCAACGTCTCTGCGTCAGCGTAGTAATTGCCTTCACCATGCGCGATCGGCAACGTGATGGCTTGATTTTCCGCGTATTGATTGGAAAAAGCAGTTTCGTTGTTGACGACCTTCAAAGGTTCAGGTTCGCAAATGAATTCCAAGCTGGTATTCCACTGCAACGCCCCTGGCAAAAGCCCGGCTTCTGTCAAAATCTGAAAGCCATTGCAAATGCCTAACACATAGCCGCCGTTATCTGCAAATTGTTTCAACGCAGTCATGATCGGCGCAAACTTGGCGATGGCGCCACTGCGCAAGTAATCCCCATAAGAGAAACCGCCTGGTACCAACACCAGATCAAAGCCCGCAAGTGATTCACTTTTAGCTGAAACGAGTTCCGCATCAGCCCCGGCGATGTCTTTGACTGCCCAAAGCAAGTCATCATCACAATTGGAGCCTGGGAATGTTAAAACCGCAGCCTTCATGTTAAACCTCCTCAAGCGAGTAACGGTAAGCTTCCATGTTGACATTGGCCAACATCTGATCGCACAAGGCATTGACTTGTTGGTCAACCGCATCGCGATTGCCTTCCAGTAAGACTTCAAAATACTTGCCGACGGTGACGTCTTTGACATTGGTTTGGCCTAAGCGACTCAACGTATTTTTGATCACTTCGGCTTTCGGATCGAGGACAGAAGGTTTGTAGTTGACGTAGATCTTGGCTTTAAACATGGTGGGGCTCCTTTCCAATTGAGGGGTTTATTTGCTTTCCTTGAGGCGCTTCAAAACGCTGGCATATACTGGCGTCAGCGGGCCTTGGTCTTTGCGAAAGACGTCTTTATCAAGCGAGTTGCCCGTGGCTTCATCAACCAAGCGCATGTTATCAGGCGACAATTCATCCGCTAACACAAAAGTTCCATCGCTTAAACGCCCGAATTCGAGTTTGAAGTCGACGAGATCAATGCCGATATTGGCAAAACGTTCCTTGAGATAAGCATTGACCCGATCAGACATGGCATGAATTTCATCGATCGTTTCTTTATCAGCAAAACCCAACGCGATGGCTTGTTCATTGTTGATGAAAGGATCATCTAAAGCATCAGACTTGTAGAAAAATTCGTGAACCGCTGGTACCAGTAGTTTGAGATGTTCCACTTTGAATTTGCGTTCGAAACTACCAGAAGCGAAGTTGCGAACCACGGCTTCTAAGGGGATCATGGTGCATTTTTTCACCAACATGGTGGTGTCGTCTAAAGTTTTCAAGTAATGGGTGGGAAAGCCTTGGGCATTGAGTTCTTCAAATAATAAGCTGGAAATTTGCCGATTCAACGTGCCTTTGCCGTCGATTTGGACTTTCTTTTTGCCGTTTAACGCTGTGGCTTGGTCCATATATTCGACCCATAAGACGTCAGGGTCATCTGTGGCCCACATTTGCTTGGCTTTACCGGTATATAAAACAGTTGTCTTTTCCACTACTTGTCGCCCTCCAATTGGACTGCCTTTAACAAATCTGATCCTTCACATACGGTGATGTGCCCCATTTTGCGTGCGAGGCGGATCTCCGCTTTCCCATAATCATGAAAATGCCATTCCGGATGCTTGGACCAAGCCGCGCGGGCTTTGGTCAAATCATCCCCAAGTAAGTTGCGCATCACCGCTGGCGTTTGCAATTTGATCGGTGCGATCGGTAAACTGCAAATGCTCAAAATGTGGGCGTCAAACTGCGAGAAGTTGCAAGCTTCGATGCTGTAGTGGCCTGAGTTGTGTGGCCGCGGTGCGAGTTCATTGACCACAATTCCTTCAGCTGTTTCAAACAATTCGATGCCAAGCACCCCGCGCAAGTTCAGGGCTTTGGCAATAGTGGTTGCCAGCTGATCGATTTGCGTCTGTAATTCAGCACTGAGGTTTGGCGCCGGCGCGATGGTCGTGTGCAAAATGTGATTGGCGTGGCGATTTTCAACCACTGAGAAAATCCGCACCTGATTGTTGCCATCTTGGGTCACCATCACGGATAATTCTCGGCTGAAGGTTTTGCGTTGTTCGAGAATGCAAGGCGCCTTGCTGGCTAATGCCTCACCTGCTGGCAGATCGGCTGGCGAGTTAAGATCTTGTTGACCGTGGCCATCGTAGCCACCAGTCGTCGTTTTTAAAATCGCAGGATAGCCAACCGTTTCAATCGCGACTGCTAGACTTTGCGCATCAGGGACAGCGGCAAAGTTTGCCGTGGGGATGCCGTGATCGCGTAAGAACGTTTTTTCTGTGATGCGCTGGCGCGTGATCCGCAACAATTCAGTTCCTTGCGGCAGGGCCGCGTATTGTTTGGCTTGCGTCAACGCGTCGAGGTCGACATTTTCAAATTCGTAAGTCAACACATCTGAACGTTTGGCCAACTGCATCAACGCGTCAACATCTTCGTATTCGGCTTGGATCTGAAAATCAGCGACTTGACCAGCTGGGGCTTGCGGTGTGGGATCTAACACGCCGACGGTATAACCCATTTGCTTGGCGGATTGCGCAAGCATGCGTCCCAGTTGTCCGCCGCCAACGATTCCGATGGTCGCAGGCGGTAATAACGGCTTAGTCATCAAGCAATGCCTCGCTTTCTTCGGCTTTCTTGGTTTGGGCTTGGCGGAAGGCAACCAACCGCTTCGTCACATCAGGATCACTGACACCAAGGATCGATGCGGCAAATAGCGCAGCATTCGTCGCGCCAGCATCACCGATCGCCATCGTGGCAACAGGCACACCGCCTGGCATTTGCACAATTGAAAGTAAGGAATCGACGCCATTTAATGTTCGGGTTTTAACTGGTACCCCAATCACTGGAACAGTGGTATTTGCCGCTAACATCCCAGGAAGATGAGCCGCACCACCAGCCCCGGCAATGATCACTGAAATGTCATTGGCTTGGGCGGTTTTCCCGAAGTTGGCTAATGCATCTGGCATCCGATGCGCCGATATCACGTGCTTTTCGTAAGGAATTGCCAAATTATCGAGTTGCTTTGCGGTCAACTTCATCGTCGGCCAATCAGAACTAGATCCCATCACGATCGCGACTTTCAAAATCGTCACCTGCTTTCATAAGTTATTTGTAGTCTAGCACGCAAAATCTCGAAAAACAAGCTAATTGCGGACGAAATACCAATGAAATAATTATAACGTTCGTGTTTACGAACGTTCGGTCAGGTATTGAAACTTTTCATGTCAGCATACCCGCCACAGTTTATAAATTATTCGGGTTTTATACCACGTAAAAAAACGACCGGCTAAATGCCGATCGCAAAAAGTTGATTTTAATTTAGTCTCCGGTTTACAAGTACGAAGATTCGTCTGCCGAAACATTCTCCAATAAGGGTCACACGAACTAGAAAAATAATCGCGAAACCATTCAGAGGTAGTAGTCAGTTTTATTCCAGTATTTTGTGCTGAATGACATCAACATCCCAAGTGCCTGACTATCAGAAAATCGGTGGGTGGAGGTGGTTTGGGCACACGGAAGTGAACTGGACAATTTCCTGTGGCAGTGAAATCAAGTGAGCCGTCGAACTTTGACGGCTTGCGCAGATTTCACCGGCAAATATTGAAACGGAGCGGATTTCTCCGGTTCAATTTTTAGGTGTAAGAGCATCAGCGGTTTTTGCTGATCTCTGAAACCGGCCGCACGGAAACTTGTTCAGTTCACCGGAGTGTGCCCAAGCCACCGGAACCCATCAATTTTCGCCCCGTCGTCGCACAAAAAAAGCCCGACCACATTGGG
>CAKRHU010000152.1 GCA_934339215.1 uncultured Lacticaseibacillus sp. | reverse complement strand
TTCATCGACACCAGAAAGGGGCTTGACTATGGCAATTAAACGAATGTGCCTGGCGAATGTTGAAAAAGTCACTCGCCATTGAAAGGAATTCAACTATGACTCAAAACTTAACCATTATCGCGATTTTAATTGTTGCTGCCATTATTCTCGCTGTGATCGCTTATCTGCATCGTAAAGGCACCAGTTTTACCAAATTAGTGTTTGGCTCCTTAGTCGTCGGCGTTGTTTTTGGCATCGGGATCCAATTGATCTGGGGCAATACGTCTAATATCACCACGCAAACCATCAACTGGTTGAGCATTGTCGGCTCAGGTTACGTCGCCTTGCTACAAACCTTGATCACGCCATTAGTCGCTGTGTCCTTGATCGGCGCCTTCACGCGCTTGACGGATGTGGCCAACTTGCGCAAAATCGGGGTCACGGTGCTGGCAACGCTTTTGATCACCACGGCCATTGCTGCTTTGCTTGGCATCTTATCCGTATTTGCTTTCCACTTACAAGGTGCACACTTTGTGGCTGGCACCAGTGCTGACGCGGCCAACCTGGCGGCCATCAAGGAACACCAATCCGCATTAAAAGGCGTCACCTTACCACAGCAGATCATCAGCTTCTTCCCAACGAATATTTTTGCAGATTTAGCTGGGACACGGGCAACCTCAACGATTGCGGTGGTGATTTTCTCTGCCGTCACTGGGATCGCTTATCTGGGCTTGCGCAAAACCGAACCTGAAATTGCCGCGCAAGTCGCCAAAGGCATCAATGTGTTAGATCGTTTGGTGCACGGCATCATCAAATTAGTCTTAGCGCTCACGCCTTATGGGATTTTCGCTTTGATCACCAAAGCTGCCGCTACTGATTCCATTGCCTCGATCGCGCAACTTGGGGTCTTTATCATCGCCGCTTATGTGGCCTTGATCGCAGTCTTGATCGTGCACACCTTGATTTTGTTGGCTAACCATATCAACCCAATTCGCTATTACAAGAAAGTTTGGCCAGCATTGATTTTTGCCTTCACGTCTCGCACCAGTGCCGGGACCTTGCCATTGAACTTGAAGATTCAAACGGAATCGCTTGGCATCAACTCTGCGATTGCGAACTTTGCTGGAAGCTTTGGTTTGACGATCGGGCAAAACGGGTGCGCCGGGGTTTATCCGGCAATGATTGCCACGATTATTGCGCCGACGGTTGGCATCAACGTCTTCACGCCCCAATTTATTTTGACCTTGGTGGCGGTGGTTACCTTAGCTTCCTTTGGTTCTGCCGGTGTCGGTGGTGGGGCAACGTTCTCCACGTTGATGGTACTTGGCACGTTGAATTTGCCAGTAGCCATCATGGCTGTGATCATTGCCATTGATCCAATTGTCGACATGGCACGGACTGCGGTTAACGTCAATGATTCCATCTTAGCCGGTTTAATTGCGGCTAAAGTGACGGATAACCTCGATCACAAAGTTTTGGATGATGACGAGAATTTAGTTGCCAATACCTTATAAAATCAGAAAATTGCCAGTTCAACCCTTCGGACTGGCAATTTGTTCGCGCAAAAATGCCTTGAACTCGAGATTTGAGTTCAAGGCACTTTTGACGATTAGCGGAATTCAGTTAAGTTGGCGGCATCATAGCGCGTGGTTTGTAAGATGTCAGCACCTTTAGCAGGTTTCCCGATGGCCACACCCATCACTGGGACGAAGCGCGTTGGATCCAAGCCGAGCGATGGAATGATGGTCTTAAAGTCATATCCAGAAAAGGCATTGGCTTCATACCCATGCGCCCGCGCAGCTAACAACAACTGCATGCCGACCATGGCGCCATCAAGCGTCGCATCAAGCATCAAGAAATTCTGATCAGCGTGTTCATATAATGGAAGAAACGTGTTCAAAATACTGTCGAGTTTTTCTTTGGAAATCTTGCCTGCTTCATAAACCTTTTGCCAAACGTCACGGTAAACTTCGTGACTCTTGGTGTCACCAGCGATAAAGACGATGGCTGAAGCCGAGTCGATTTGTGGATAGTTAAACTTCATGGCAGCTTTCTTCAAGTCGGCTTTGCCAGCAGGTGTGTCGATCACCACAAAATGCCAAGATTGCAAATTACATGCTGATGGGGCAGTGGTAGCCTCTTTGATCATTGCTTGCAGTTCATCGCGATTGATTTTGACTTCAGGGTCGAATTGCCGCACGGAATGCCGATTGAACATCACATCAGAAAAATCATTATTCACAATAGCCATATTGAAAACCTCCTAAATATGATAGCTGGTGACGGATGGATCATAGATCCCGCGATCATAACGCCCAGTAATCAGATATGGGGCAGTGGCTGCGGCATCTACTGGCGTCAAGTGCAAGGTGTTAAACATCGTGGAAGTGTTGAAGTGATACCAAGCGGCACCCAGTGGCTTCAACACTGGCAATTCACCTAAGGGATCGTCTTCGGTGGAATCTAGCGTGATCGAGAGTTTACCCGCCTCCAATTGATCGGTATAAGACTTCATTTGCGTTGCCACCAGTTCGACATTTTCGAAGTGGTTGGCGCCTTGCTCATCTTGTTTCAAATTGTAATTGAAGAAGAAGCTGTTGGTTTGGACTTCCTGATTCAAAGGCAACATGGAAGCAAATTGCTCCATGAAGGATGGCTCGTTGATGGCGCCTTTATCAAATTCGACATGGAGCAGTTCTTTGCCATGACGCACAACGCTGGCTTCTGCATGGTCGCCAGTGCGCCGCAAAGTGATGTCATCAGCGAGTTTCTTTGGAATGCAGGCCCCTTCACGGCCTGCGACTAAGCCAGCTTCGGCACCTGGACCGTGCAGTAACAGTTCAAATGGGTAAGCGCCCATCATTTTGCCATCGTAAGAAACTAAGGCATAAAGGGTTTGTTCCAAGTATGGGGCGCCGAAGCTCGGCTTGCCCATGTGCACCACATAACCCACGACGATCGGTGCCACTAATTTCAATGGCGCAGGGATTAAGCTGGCGAGTTTTTCTGGATCAGTGGCATAAGCAAAACTGATCCCAGCTTGATCGTTCATTGACGGTAGATTCAAGAAATCTTTGACGTTTTCTTTGGATACTTTAAAACTTGTCATGTTGATGTCCTCCTTACATGATCCCATCCATCACATGCACATCCGGTTTGCCATTGTTGACGATGCGGCTGACACGATCGGTAATCAATGGGTTGTATTCTGGATGCGTGAGAATATAAAAGGTATCATTTTCCAATGCTTTAAAGACGGTGTCAGCAATCGTGTCGATCGGCGTGCCATTGGTGATCACATACTTGGCAAATTGTTGGCCTTTTAAGTAAGCTTCAGATTGATAGTAAGGATCACTGGCATCAGCGTAATCGGCTGGCCGATGTTGTTCAGTGTGATACAAATCGGTTTGGACAAAGCCTGGGCACATCACATGCATTTGAATGTCGGCGCCGATACGTTGCAAGTCGTAAGCAGTCGCCTCAGTGAGCCCCACGGAAGCAAACTTCGACGCGTGATAAGCTGGCATCCCAGGGGTGTCGAGCAAGCCGGCAATGGAAGCCACGTTTAAAATGGCGCCATGCGTCTTTTGCTTGAGCATGATCGGAATGATTTTGCGCATGGTGTACACTTGGCTCATCGTATTGACATGCAAGATCCATTCCCAATCGCGTACCGGCAATTCCCACATGCGGCCAGGCAAGGCGATGCCTGCATCGTTGATCAATAAATCGATTTGGCCAAAACGTGCCATCGTGGCATCAATGGCGGCATTGACTTCACTTTCTTTGGTGACATCAGCCTTTTTGCTCAAGACGTCAGCGTCGCCTAACAGGGCGACGGTTTCCTTTAATGCGGGCTCATCGATATCAAACAAGGCGAGCTTCATCCCGCGCTTGGCCGCTTCGATGGCGATCACGCGCCCAAATCCATGCGCTGCTCCAGTGAGAAACATGACTTTATCTTTGAAATCCTTCATCAGTAACATCCTTTCTACCTGCGATGTAACATTCCGATTCCCGAATACACCTGTATCATAGCGCTTACATCTGCTATCGTAGAAGAGGAGAAGCTCACAGCTTCACACGCTGATGACTGTGAGTTTCCCACAGGAGGTCTTAAACAGTAATCAAATATATCAAATAATATAGAAGCTTGTGGTGAATAATTGCTTGCAGCATTCAGTGGAAGGCAAGCAAATGACTCACCTAAACATGAGATACTCGTGAAATAAGTATTGGTGAACCGTGAATGGACAATGGTGATTTTCATCTCGTCTTGGCAGCATGAATTCATTTCTCTTGTATACAATACAGTTGAGGAGGTGAAACACATGCTCATGACTCACAAGGTGCGCTGTTATCCCAACAAGACGATGCAACAGTTTATCAACAAGGCTTATCACTACCGCCGCTACTGTTATAACCAAGCCCTTGAAACTTGGAATAGCATGTATGAGGCGTCATTAGTGTTGCAAGATAAAACCTTGCGTCCAAATGAACGTAAGGTGCGCGACGAACTAGTCGCCAATAAAGCTGATTGGCAATACGCCCAATCGGCTCGTACACTACAACTGGCAGTCCATGACTTAGGTCAGGCGTGGAAGAACTTCTTCAATCCAAAGATGCCTAACCACAAAAAACCAAAGTTCAAATCACGCAAGAAAAGTCGCCTGGTTTTTAAAACTGATCGTGCAATGATTGTCGATGGCAAGCTGTGTCTGGATAAACCACAAGCATACGCAGGTGACTGGTATCCAATTCGTTTATCAGAAGCGCCGAGATGGAGCGGTCCACTTCGCCAAGCAACAGTAAATCGAGATGCAGATGGTTACTACGCCAGCCTTAGCATTGAAGTCGATGAATCGCATCCATTGCCTAGTAATCATTGCGTCTGTGGTGTCGATGCCAATATCGGTAAATTCGTTTATAACGACGACAATCAGACTAAAGCTGTTCGCGTATTGACGGATCAACTCACTAATCTTTATACTCGCATCACTTTGTATCAACAGCGCCTTGCTCGCAAACGGAATGAGAATCCTAAAAATTTTCGATCGAATAACTAT
>CAKRHU010000151.1 GCA_934339215.1 uncultured Lacticaseibacillus sp. | reverse complement strand
ATGACCACCCAAACCTGTCACACCTGCGGATTTGTGATGGGCCGTTCAGGGACGCGTAAATTGACTTTGGCAAATCGAACTTGGACATGTCCACAATGCCAGACTAAGCATGTGCGTGATCATAACGCAGCAATCAATATTTTGAATAAAGCAACAGCTTAAACTGTTCGGGGCGCGGCAACCTGCCTCGTAAGTTCGGGTAACTTCTGACTTGGAAGCGACTAGTCAGCACGCATAGTGGCTTTTGTCTCAGACTATCCAAAGAAATTGTGATCACCTCAGAGGTTACGAGGGCTGAGGTTCTTACAAGCCTGCGAATTCATTCGCGGGTGGTTGACTGGGGTCGCTTGGTTCAATCATCACTATATGTTTGTGCTAGCCACACGCTTAACGAAAAAAATTTACTGAATCAACAACGCTTGGTTGTTCACGATGTCTCTGATTCCCGTCGCCACCGCTTGGGCTAGACGATTTTTGAATCAGCAGGCGCCAGAATATTTCTATTTGAGCGTCTTCTTTTTGTGGAGCATCGCTTATTGGTGGTTGACGCGCGCGTTGATTCAAGCCCACACCGACTCCGAAATCGCTAAAAAAATTGCCGCCATGCCACCGTATTTGTTTATGAACTCTTGGCGGCTTCCTACTTTTACAGTCGGCCTGGCCATCGTCATTTATTTATTCCCGCCTGCGTGCTTGCTCGCCACTGGCGCAGAATTAATCTATATGGCTTACACACCACGCCTGATGCAGATCGCGTGAATTAACACCACTCAAAAACATCCTGCGGGGTGTTTTTTAAATCCATTACAAAGCATTTACAAAAATTCCTGAAATTAAGTACTTGACTAAACTCGGAGAAAGCGTTAACATGATTGTGAATTCAAGGAGGAAGGGGCGGCTTAGCGCAAGTCGTCAGTAATTCTTCGCAACGAGGGGCAGTTCCTCGCAAACCCAGTGAGACTGATCCGCAGCGGGGTGACCCGTTGGATCTCTAGCTTCAGAGTGCCGGCACTGAAGGGCTCAATCGGGCTCATTCCAGATCACACCGGATCGATTTCCTCATGGTGACATGGGAAGCAAGTGGCGTCTGTGGACGAAAGGCAATGCAGAGCTGAGTAGTGCTTAAAGTGGTTTTGGGCCAATCCCCCAAAGTTACGCAGCAACGCGCTTGAATACATTTGATCACTGCAACGACGTAATTGAATCGGCATGAAAGCCGCAAGTCGACGAAATAGATGCCTGTTTCGTCGACTTGTTGTACTCAAAAAATCCGCCATCACAACCTTTTTCAGTTTGCGATGACGGATTTTTTTTTACATAAAGGTATAAGGATCAGTGTTCAGGGTTGAGGCTACGGCCTGAATCCCCCAACCGTCAATTTGTGACCAGTCATTCAGAAGATCCGCTACATGGGTTTTCATGATGCTTTCGATATGATGACCGGGGTCGATCACTGGCATATCACTCGCTAACATATCATGGCCGGTATGATAGTAAACATCCCCGGTAACATACACATCAGCGCCGGCAGCTTGCGCATCCAAGTAGAATTTTCCTCCGTCGCCGCCTAAAATCGCAACGTTTTGCACCGAGCGGGTCAAATCATTGGCGATCACGCGCAGTGCTGATACATTGAAGGCTTGTTTGACTTGGGCCACGAAGGCTTTCAAGCTGATCGGTTGAGGCAATTGCCCGATGCGGCCCATGTGTTCTTCGTCCCCAGATTCGATGAATGGCAATACGCGCGATAACTTCAAAGCTTGCGCCAACCAGTCATTCATCCCGCCAATCGCCGAATCCAAGTTGGTATGTGCCGCGTAAACCAAAAGATCATGCCGGATCACATTGGCATACATCGCAAATTGCGGATTGGCATAATTTAAGTTCTTGGCTGGCCGAAATATCGCCGGGTGGTGCGCAAAAATCATGTCGCAGTGCAACGCGATGGCTTCTTCCACCACTTCAGGCCGCACATCTAATGTCACCAAAACGCGATTGACGGTTTTGGTCGCATCCCCGATTTGAATGCCGATCGGGTCCCCTGGCACGGCTAACGATTTTGGGGCAAATTGTTCAAATCGCGCGATTAAATCTAAGCCTTTAGTCATGTTGCGCTTCCTTTAACAAGGCTAACCGTGCTTGCACTGCCGTGAGCTTGTCGGCGTTGTCAGAATTGGCCTTTTCTAAGCTGGCTAAAATATATTCTTGATTGGCGATGTCGCGGGCTAGTTGTTGTTCAAAGACCTCGCCGCGCTTGCGTTTCAACACTGGGCCGAGCACCAAGTCATCTTCAGTATAAGGAACTTCTGGACTAGTTTGACCGGCCACAATGATCGGATAAACATGGCCTTCATCTTCTAACAGCGCTTCATCCAAAATGCCAAATTCATGCTTGGCCAACCATTGGCGGACGGTGTAGTCATCGCGGTTTGGTTCCAAGATAAAGCTTTCGGTGCCATCGAGCTGCGCCAAGCCTGCTTCCAGCAATTCCACCATCAGTTCGCCGCCCATTCCAGCGATAATGATCGTGTCGATATCATCAACAGCTTTAATGCCACTTAACCCGTCTGCTTGGCGCACCACGATTTTATCTTCAACGCCAGCTTGTTGGATATTGGCCTTAGCGATTTTGCAAGGGCCGGCACCGATATCAGAAGCAACGGCAAAATCGATCACGCCATCTTGGGCTAAGGCGATGGGAATATAAGCGTGGTCAGTGCCGATGTCAGCTAAGCGCGCGCCTGATTCGACAAAGCTTGCAATTTGGGCCAAACGTTTGGATAAATGAATTGTCATGTTGATCCCCTTTGAGAAATTTTCTGTATTTAGTATACCAAACCCTGGACGCACTTTGGGGTCAAATTTGAGGTAGAAGCTTTTGCCCCCACGCAAAAAAGCCAAGCACAAGGCCTGGCTTTCAAACGATTATTCGAGGAAATCTTTGAGTTGCTTGGAGCGACTTGGGTGGCGCAGTTTACGCAAGGCTTTCGCTTCGATTTGGCGGATCCGTTCACGGGTGACGCCAAAGACTTTACCCACTTCTTCCAAGGTCCGGGTACGCCCATCATCCAACCCGAAGCGTAAACGCAAGACGTTTTCTTCACGGTCAGTTAAGGTGTCTAAGACAGATTCGAGCTGTTCTTTGAGCAATTCGTAGCTGGCATGGTCTTCTGGGCTCGTCGCATCGGCATCTTCGATGAAGTCGCCTAAGTGAGAATCATCCTCTTCACCAATCGGGGTTTCAAGGGAAACTGGTTCTTGGGCGATTTTCAAGATCTCGCGGACTTTATCCGTTGGCATGTCCATTTCCGCGCCAATTTCTTCAGGCGTAGGTTCGCGGCCTAGGTCTTGCAACAATTGCCGTTGGATGCGGATCAATTTGTTGATGGTTTCAACCATGTGCACAGGGATCCGGATCGTACGAGCTTGGTCGGCAATGGCGCGCGTGATGGCCTGACGAATCCACCAAGTGGCGTAAGTGGAGAATTTGAACCCTTTGCGGTAATCAAATTTTTCAACGGCTTTCATCAAGCCCATGTTCCCTTCTTGGATCAGATCCAAGAACTGCATCCCACGGCCAACGTAACGCTTGGCAATGGAAACCACCAAACGCAGGTTAGCTTCAGCTAAGCGTTGCTTGGCTTCTGGGTCGCCGGCTTCGATTTTCAAGGCCAAAGCGACTTCTTCGTCAGCCGTCAGCAAGTTGACCCGGCCGATTTCCTTGAGGTACATCCGCACAGGGTCGTTGATCTTGACACCACTTGGCGCAGAAAGGTCTTTCATTTCCTTTTTGGTGACGGCTTTGGTACTTTTGATCGATTGCGCCGTAGGATCACCATTTTTGTCGACAACTGAAATGCCGTTGTCTTCAAGTTTTTGCATCAAATCATCAACGGCTTCGCTGCGCAGTGCAAAAGGCTTGACCACCTTGCGAGCCAAGTCATCATCGGTGATTTGTTTGGCCTTTTTGTAGTCTTTGATGATCTGCTTAACGGCAGCATCATATTTTGGATCGGTTTTCGTGGTTTTTTCAGCCATTAAAGTTCCTCCTTGAAAATGCCATTGCCTACTCAGCAACACTTCCGGTCTTATAAGCACGCAACAATTGGATATATTGCATGCCTAATTGGGTCGCCCCCGCTTTATCGCCTAATACCTGCGCTTGATGCAATGCCGCTTTGACTTGTTGTAGCTGCGCATAGGCGTCTTCTTTGCCCGCCAAAGCGATCAGCTCTTCGATGACATCATCATCAGGTTCAGGATAGGTTTGTTCACTCAAATTAGTCGCCAACGCCACCAAGTCTGCTGGCACATGGTCCAAATACCCCGCAAACTGGGGTGGATTGGTCGCCGCAGCATAGCTCACCCAAGCATCAAACAAACTTTGATATTGGGCATGCCCGAATTGAAAGTTGCTTTGGTGCAACCGCGCCGCCACTGCCGGTTCGATCCAAGCGTAGGCGAGCAATTGCCGCTCTGCTTGTTCGAACTTGTCAAAATGCTGCTGGGGTGCTGTGGCAACTGGCCCGGCAAACGTTTGCCCATACTCATCAGGCATCGGCGGTGGCGCAACGTCAGGCCAAGGCGCATAGTCGGATTGCGGCGCTACTTGCTGCGGGGCGGTTTGGGGCAGCGAAACTTTCAAATCATTGACGGCAACGCCAGTGGTTTGACTGATTTGCTGCAAGTACACCGCCTGCTCTGCACCAGCAGGGACCAGGGCGACGGTTTTCAACGCGGCATCCAAGTATTGCAACTTGTCTGCATCGTTGGTCATGTCCAAGCCCACTGCATCATGATGCAAAGCAAAAGCCGTTGGCGTCAACACTGTTTGGACTTGTTGTTTGAACGCCTCTGCCCCGCGCGCTTTGATATACTCATCTGGATCCATGCCGTCTGGTAAGACGACGACATTGGTTTGCAGGCGTTTGTGGTTTTGCACCAAAGTGAGCGCACGAGCCGTCGCATTTTGCCCAGGCTCATCACCGTCATAACAAATCGTCAATTGCCGGGTTTGTTTGGCGATAATGTTGACTTGATCTTGCGTCAAGCTGGTACCCATTGAGG
>CAKRHU010000150.1 GCA_934339215.1 uncultured Lacticaseibacillus sp. | reverse complement strand
TGATCACTTGGCTCAAACGAACCAACATGTATTGATCCACGGAACCCAGTTCTGCATAAGATACGGCATCAACGGCTTCGTTGTAGTCGCCAGTGTTGGCTAACATGAACCGCAGGGTGTTACGGATCTTACGGTAAGTTTCAGAGGTATGGGCGAAGTTGTCCATGGAGACTTTCATGTCAGAACTGGAATCAACAGATGCGACCCACAAGCGGATGATTTCAGCACCGAATTGTTTTTCAACCGTGTCTGGCACGATGGTGTTGCCCAAAGACTTGGACATCTTACGACCTTCACCATCCAAGGTGAAGCCTTGAGACAAGATTTCCTTGTAAGGGGCCACGCCGTTGTTGGCGACACTAGTGATCAAACTGGAGTTGAACCACCCACGGTATTGGTCAGAACCTTCCATGTACATATCCGTTGGGTAAACGAGCTCTGGACGGGCTTTGGCCACGCCTGCCCAACTTGAACCGGAATCAAACCAAACATCCATGATGTCCGTTTCTTTGGTGAACTTGCCGTGAGGAGAATGCTCGTTGGTATAACCTTCTGGCAACAAGTCCTTGGCTTCGCGTTGTGACCAAACGATGGAACCATATTCACCAAACAAGTCAGCGACATGATCGATGGTGGCTTTTTCAATGATCGGAGTACCGTCTTCAGCATAGAAAATCGGCAATGGCACGCCCCATGCGCGTTGACGGGAAATGACCCAATCCCCACGGTCACGGATCATGTTGTACAAACGAGTTTTACCCCATGATGGGTTGAACTTCACTTTATCGATCGCATCCAAGATTTCTTGGCGGAAGGATTCAACAGAAGCAAACCATTGCGTGGTTGCCCGATAAATGACCGGCTTTTTAGTCCGCCAGTCATGTGGATAACTATGCGTGAAGAAGTCGAGTTTCAACAACGCGTCTTTTTCGGTTAAGGCCTTAGTGACCATGCGGTTGGCATCATCATAAAAGACCCCTTCAAAACCAGGCGCATCTTTGGTCATGAAACCTTTTTCATCAACCACAGAATAAACCGGTAATCCGTATTTTACGCCGACTTTGTAGTCATCTTCACCATGACCAGGCGCGGTATGGACTAAGCCAGTCCCGGCATCCAAGGTAACGTGATCAGCTTCCATCACGGGGCTCGTGCGATCATACAATGGGTGTTGCGCCGTCATACGATCGAGTTCAGTCCCTGGGAAAGTCTTCAGGACTTCGTAGTCGCTCCAGCCAAGTTCTTCGGCCACTTTTGGCAACATTTCTGAAGCCACAACGTACTTCTTACCATTGACTGCCACTTGCGCATATTCGAAGCGTGGGTTAACTGCGATCCCAAGGTTAGCTGGGATGGTCCAAGGCGTCGTGGTCCAAATAATGAAGGCAGTGTCGTTGTCTAACAAGTCTTTGCCATCCACGACTTTGAAGGCAACGTAAATGGATGGGGACTTGACGTCATGATATTCGACTTCAGCTTCAGCCAAGGTGGATTCAGAACTCCATGACCAGTAAACAGGCTTTAAGCCGTGATAAATATAGCCTTTTTCAGCCATTTTGCCGAAAACGCGAATTTCTTCGGCTTCAAATTCTGGTTGTAAGGTGATGTAAGGATGTTCCCAATCACCTAACACGCCTAAGCGCTTGAAGTCGGTGCGTTGCTTGTCGATTTCTTTCATCGCAAACTGACGGCACATTTCACGGTAGTCAGCCATGGACATTTCCTTGCGGCGAACGCCTTTTTTGGCTAATTGTTGTTCGATTGGCAAACCATGCGTATCCCAGCCAGGGACGTAAGGCGCGCGGAAGCCGGCCATGGACTTGGAACGCACGATGATGTCTTTGGTCACTTTGTTTAAGGCGTGGCCCATGTGGATGTTCCCGTTGGCAAATGGAGGGCCATCATGCAAAACAAATGTTGGCTTGCCTTCGTTTAACTTTTGACGGGCTTCGTAAACATGGTTTTCATACCAAGCTTCTTGAAGCTTTGGTTCCTTAGCTGGGAGGCCGGCGCGCATTTTAAATGACGTCTTGCCCAGATTTAAGGTCTCTTTGACTTTCATATGAGATTCTCCTTTTTTGTGTGGGTCACGCGGATGTCAGTCCGTCAGTTACGTGGGTAAATGAGGTTCCAGCAAATAGATTCGAGGTTTGAGGATGAATTAAAAGTTTCGACAGCGTCGTGCTTTTTGAAGCAACGCGACGACGACTAGCTACGCTTCAAACTTCGAGCCAAAGTGCGGCTCAAAGCTTGAAGCTAGGCTACCTGCATCGCTAAGATCGCTTGACTGCGCTCTGGGTACAAAAAAGACCCCGCCCCAATACTAGGACGAGATCTTCGTGGTACCACCTAACTTCAAAGGCACATTGCCTTCCTCAAGCCTGCTAACGGGAGTACCCGGCGCAAGTTACTTATCACCTGCGCAACTGACGGACTGATATCACCACCGCTGCTGCCTCGAGCTTTCACCTTTTCTCGAGTCGCTATGCCAGCGCACGGTTTAGACGCGTGTCCATACGTTATTCTTCAGTGTCTGTTGATTGATCGTCGGCTTCTTCTGGTGCCGCATCATCTTCTTGAGGGAAAATGATTTCAGTGTAACCAGGTTGGCTGGCATCATCAACAACTTCTTCTGTTGCTTCTGAGTGTACGGGTTCACCTGCCGGCTTGTCAAGGTTAGATTCACGATTTGCTGGATCTAATACCACTGCCGCTGAATCGGAAGAAGACAACAATTCCTTCCATTCAGGGGATTTCACCACTTCAAGCTGCGATTCCAACATCACTTGTAACCGTTGGCGGAAGACCCGAGTTTGGCGCTTCAAGTCTTCGGTTTCCACAGTAATCTTCTTGGCTTTTTCACTGGCATCGCCGACGATGCGGTTGGCTTTATCCGTGGAGCTGGTCAACAAGTCTTGCGCGTTCTTTTCAGCTTGTTGTTGGATCAAGTCCGCTTCTTGTTCGGCGTTGGTCTTCACCTTGTCCGCTGCTTCTTGGGCGACGATAATGCTTTGGTTCAACGCATCCTTCAAATCAGTGAAGTACTTCACCTTTTCTTGAGCGTCGCCAAGTTGTTTTTGCAGATCCTCATTGTCTTTCAACAATGCCGAATAATCTTTGATGATCTGGCTTAAAAAGTCATTCACCTGATCTTGATCGTACCCGCGCATGCGGACGTTGAATTCTTTATTATGAATATCCAGTGGGCTTAATGCCATGTCACTGCCTCCTAATCACTATTTGTGGATCACATCCGCGGTTACCCGCAGTTTATCTTTTTTAGTGGTGCCAAGTACGGCTTGAATCCGCAAGCGACCGAATCCACGCACTGACAAAATGTCTCGCACATCGACTTCGACGTCTGGCCGCGCGATCACCGCAAAGTTCAATCGCACCATATCATGCTCGATCAAGCTTTTGGCGCGGGTGCGAGAAATGTTGAACACATGTGCGACCACCGCATCGATGCGCAATGAGGGAATCGTCAATTGCAGCGCTTCCCAATCATTGGTCGGCGTCACCAATTGGTCTAAGTCAATTGGTTCAAACCGCACCCCGATGCGCCCAATTTTATCGATATTGGTTTGCACCCATGCACTCATCGACGCCGCCACGATCACTTGCCACCGCGTGCCATCAGACACGATATCACCAAACAAGTTGCGCTCGATGCCAGCATTGGCTAATGTGCCTAAAATATGCGAATGATCGAGCTCAGCAAATTTTTGCGGATAGTTGATCTCTAATGCTGCCAGCTCATAATCTTCAGGCTGAGGTTCAAAGTAATCTGGCGCGATCAAGGCCCGCTTGCGTTCAGCCGAGGCGACCCCGCCAAACGTAAACAGTTTAACCCCATCTGCTTGATTCACCAAGGTTTCGATAATATAAACTTGCCTTGGGTCCAAGAAATTGGTTAAAATCGGCCGATATTCACCAGCGGCAGTTTCAATATCAGATTCAACTTGCGCGATAAACGGCGCTTCGTCTTTACGAAAGTGCTGTAAAACGTTATCCATTTCGTCACCTATAAATCAGATTAATAAAAATAATGTCTAACGCTTTTTCAACTAAATAAATTACGGCAAACGCTGGGATCGGCGATAGATCAAGCCCTAAAATCGGCGGGATAAAACGTTGAAACCAGCCGAGATAAGGTTGATAGATCCGCGTCAACAAGCGGCCAAATTTGGTGTCATAAGCATCCGGGAACCAAGACATCACGATATACACCGCCATGCCTAAACTATAAGCGGAGATCACCGTTGCGATCAGCCGCCAAAGCCAATAGAGTCCTGTAGCTAACA
The DNA here is from genome assembly GCA_934339215.1 of uncultured Lacticaseibacillus sp. GTDB lineage: Bacteria > Bacillota > Bacilli > Lactobacillales > Lactobacillaceae > Lacticaseibacillus. The sequence goes on along the minus strand of CAKRHU010000150.1, from coordinate 783 downwards.
CGGCAGTCCTCCTATTCCGTCATTTGTAAGTCGAAATCATTTCCTAAGTTTTCAGCCAAGGTACCATCGATTTGGAAATTGGCTGGGGTGACCAAGAAGATCTGTTCACCCACGCGGCGGATCTCACCATTGATGGCAAAAACCGTCCCAGTCAAGAAATCAACGATGCGCGTGGCCGCATCATTTTCAATGCGATCAAAATTCACCACAACCGCCTTGTTGTTCAACAAGTTGGTGCCGATTTCTTTGGCATCAGAGTAGATACGCGGTTCATAAACGACAATTTTTGCCGTTTGCTCATTGGGATTACTCATAGACACGACCTTATTGCCGCGAAACTGCGGCTTAGACGGCGCCGATTGAGGAGCCGCTTGTGTTGGTTGAGGTGCAGTGGTTGCCACAGTTTCTGGGTCGTCATCTTCTGCATCCATGGCAAAAAATGAATTAATTTTTTTACCGAAGTTGTCGAATGCCATCTGCATGTCCTCCTTTTGTGGAAAATATAATGCGATTTCTTGGTGATTGCGGCGTGTTTCTTCTCGTAACGCACCGACGTCATCACCTCGGTGTTAAGCGCGTTTTGAAACCACGCAGGCACAGCTAGCTACGCATTATCACTCGGACCAAAATGCAGATCCAAGTAATAATGCTAGGCTACCTGACCTGCTAAGTTCGTTTCAAAACGCGCTGGGGCCTATTGCCGACGACGCTTGAAGAATGGTGGTTGATCATCGCCACCATCATCTTGGCTTTGCGTTGGTTGGGATTCGAAAATATCAAATT
>CAKRHU010000149.1 GCA_934339215.1 uncultured Lacticaseibacillus sp. | reverse complement strand
TTTGGCCAAGTGCGACTTAGCCGAATGCTGCTACTGAGCCGAGGATCGCCCCAAGGATAGTGACGATGAGCATAGCCCAAGCGGCAATATGGGTGATCCACCAGAATTTCGTCCGCGTTTTTTTCATCATGACACCTCCTTTGAACGGTTTATATGTTTTATAGTGTACCTGTTTCTTAAGTTGGCGGCAAATCATTTTGAGATGCTTTTTTTGTCAGGCAAGATTAGGTATGATAAATAAAAAAAGGAGGTGCCAGGATGCTGTCGATTTTGGCCATTGGATTGCCGATTCTGTTTTGGATCATTTTGCTGGTGATCATCGGCAAGTTCAACTATCGTCATAATCTTTTGTTTTGGGTGATGATCGTGGTGAACTTTTTAGCGATTTGGCAGTTGACCCAATTACATGCTGGCACTTATTTGTGGGCGTGTTTTCTCGCTTCGATCGTCGCGGCGATTTTGGTGGTCTTGTTGCTGATCATCAATGAGCATGACGTGTTTTTACGCCGATATACCCATCTGCTGGCCCGTGTCGAGGTGATCGCTACCACATGTTGGTGGATCGCGGCGATTTTCTTTCAAAAATAGGGAAAATTCCCCACTTTTGTGAACCATGCTGAGCCCTTGCAACCACTGAGTTGTGAGGGCTTTTTTGTTACAATTGTTAAGAATCACACACGAGCGGGGGGAATGTGGGGTTGATTGTGGTGGAACGTGGGGGAATGTGGTAGACTTAACTCAACGTTGGGAGGTGATCCCATGCTCATGGGCGAGTTTCATCACAGCATCGATGCCAAAGGCCGGTTGATCGTGCCAGCGAAATTTCGCGAAGCCCTCAACCCTTCTTTTGTGTTGACCCGGGGCATGGACGGTTGCTTATTCGGCTACCCGCAAGCCGAGTGGCAAAAACTGCAAGAAAAATTGACAGCTTTGCCACTGACGAAAAAAAGTGCGCGGACGTTTTCACGGATGCTGTTGTCAGGTGCTGCTGAATGCGAGCTCGATAAACAAGGCCGCATCAACCTCCCAAACAACTTGATTCAACACGCGGCTTTAGATAAAGAATGTGTGTTGATCGGCGTCTCCAACCGTATCGAAATTTGGTCAGCTGCGCGTTGGCAACAATATGCTGATGATGCTGAAGATGATTTTGATGAGTTGTCGGAAAACTTGATCGACTTTGGTTTATAACTATGACTGAATTTAAACATGAAACAGTACTACTAAAAGAAGCCGCCGCCAACTTGAACGTTCAACCAAATGGCACCTATGTGGATGCGACGTTAGGCCGGGCAGGCCACACCAAAGAGATCTTAAGCCAAATGGATGGTGGGGTGTTATATGCGTTCGACCAAGATCAACAAGCCATCGACGCGGTGACCAAAGCGTTGGATCCAATGCCTGAGAATTTGCATTTGATCCACACCAACTTCCGCAACTTGCAAGAAGCTTTGGCAGAACGCGGCGTCACCGGGGTCGACGGGGTGTTATATGACTTGGGCGTGTCATCGCCGCAGTTTGATGATTCCAAGCGCGGTTTTTCTTATCGCTTTGATGCGCCGCTTGATATGCGCATGGATCAAAGTCAAACCTTAACCGCCAAAATCGTCATCAATGACTGGTCATTCAATGACTTGGTGCGGATCTTCAATCGGTATGGTGAGGAAAAATTTGCCAAATCCATTGCCCGCCAAATCGAACAAGCGCGCGCTGATCACACCATCGAAACCACTTTTGAATTGGTGGAATTGATCAAACAAGGGATCCCGGCTAAAGCGCGTCGAACTGGCGGCCATCCTGCGAAGCGCGTCTTTCAAGCCGTGCGCATCGCCGTCAACGATGAACTCGGTGCCTTAGAAGCGAGCCTTGAACAAGCGGTCAACTTACTCAATCCTGGCGGGCGCATCAGCGTGATCACCTTCCAATCGCTTGAAGATCGTTTAGTCAAAGCGATGTTTAAGGAACTGACCACGATCAAAGATGTGCCGCATGACTTGCCCGTGATCCCTGACAGCATGCAACCTGATTTTCGCTTGGTATCGCGCAAGCCGATTTTGCCAGGCGCTGAAGAACTCGAACATAACCACCGCGCGCACAGTGCCAAGTTGCGCGTCTTGGAAAAATTAGTTAAGGAGGTGTAGCTCATGCAAGAAAGTACCGCAAGACAATTAGATCCGGTAGTCGTTGAGCCTTTGCAACAACCACAAACGACACCAAAACAAGCCCCACAAGTGCAAGCTGCACCGAGTCCGTCCAAGCGGTTTTCGCCTTTTGAACGGGTGTTAAGCGGCATCTGTGGGTTAGCCGCATGTGCGTTGTGCTTATTGTTTTTAAACGCGCAAACGCAACTGGATGCCAATAATCGTACATATCAAGACGTGCAAACCAAAATCGCGACGCAAAATCAGTCGGTAACTGATTTAAAGCAATCGGTTGGGGAGCTGTCTAACTCTAGTCGACTCAGTTCTTATGCCAAGGCACATGGCCTGACGGTGATTGAAGCAAATATTAAGCGTGTGAACAAGTAATGGCAAAAAAATCTTCCAAACGACAGACGAATGCGATCCATCCAACCAAGAATCGGCGCAAGTTCGGCATCTTTTTGATGGCGCTTGCGGCGCTCGGGTTGGTCGCATTCGCCTGTCGTTTTGTGTACATTGCAGCCGGCGGGAAAGTCGATTCGGCAAACCTTTCTGCCTACCGCAAGAAAGTCGTGGCCAAATCCACAGTCCTAAAAGCCAAGCGCGGCTCGATTTTTGATCGCGATGGTGGGGTGATCGCTGAAGATTCCAATACCTACACGATTTACGCGATCCTCGATCACAATTATGTTGATGGCGACAAGAAATTATATGTGCAAGACAAAGATAAAACGGCAACCGAACTGGCGAAGTACTTGCCCCTTTCCAAAGCCAAAATTTTAAGCATTTTAACGCCTGCTAAAGCCCAATTTCAAGTGGAATTCGGCACAGCCGGGACGAAATTGAGTTTAGCCACCAAACAAGCGATTCAAAAAGCCAAACTCCCTGGGATCAACTTCACCGATTCGCCTTCAAGGCTTTATCCTAATGGCGTGTTTGCCAGTCATGTGATCGGCTTGGCGCAACCGCAAACCAACGCCAAATCCACTGATCAGCTCGTCGGCGTCTTAGGGCTGGAAAAACAATTCAACTCAATTTTAAAAGGCACCAACGGTTATCGCACGTCACAAACGGATGCTTATGGCTATCAATTGCCAGAATCCAAAGTGAAAACCAAAGCGGCTGTGGATGGTGGCTCGGTATATACCACCATCGATGCCAGTTTGCAAAGTTATTTGGAAACCTTAATGACCAGCGTGGCCACCAAATATCAGCCAAAATCTTTGTTGGCCGTGTTGATGAATCCTAAAACTGGGGAAGTGTTGGCAGCTTCTCAGCGGCCGACGTTTGATCCGTCGACTGGTGAAGGCTTATCCAGCATGTGGCGAGACATTTTAGTTGAGGATAATTATGAACCCGGTTCGGTCATGAAGATTTTCACCTTAGCCGCCGCCATTCAAACTGGTAACTATCACCCGAATAACTATTACAAATCTGGTTCGGTGAAAGTCACCGATACCACCATCAAAGACTGGGATACTTCAGGATGGGGGACCATTCCATTGAGTCAAGCCTTCCCAAGATCTTCTAACGTCGGCATGGTCAAAATCGAGCAAACCATGGGTGCGACAGTATTTTCTGAATATCTGCGCAAATTCGGGTTTGGGCAACAAACTGGGATCGCCTTACCAGGTGAAACCAGTGGGACTTTTGATTTTGGCAATTACTTAGATTCCGCGATGGCCAGTTTCGGCCAGTCGATCGATGTCAATGCGATGCAGTTGATGCAAGCTGCCACCGCGGTGGCCAATGGCGGCGACATGGTGCAACCGCGGATCGTGTCTAAAATCGTCAACAAAAAAGGTAAAACTACTAGTTACGGTCGGCGCGTGCTCAGCAAACCGATTTCAAAATCGACGGCCCAACAAGTGATCGCCGCGATGCGTCAAGTAGTCAATGCCTCATATGGGACTGGCTCAGCTTATAAAATGAGCGGTGTTGATCTCGCGGTTAAAACTGGGACGGCGCAAATTGCCGGGGCCACTGGCGGCTACCTCACCGGGGACTCGAACTACATTTTCTCCGTGATGGGGATGGCGCCAGCGTCTAATCCGAAATATGTGTTATACATTGCGATGAAGCAACCGCAGAAAATGACGGAACCCGCTGAATCGATCATGGCCCAAATTTTCAAGCCGATGATGACACGAGCTTTAGCCTTAGATGGCAGTACCAATACCACCGCGACCACAGACGAAACCATCAGTGTGCCAAGTGTGACCAACAATGCGTTGGCCACAGCGCAACAAAAGCTCACCAATGCCGGGTTTTCGGCGGCAGTCGTAGGCACTGGGACCAAAGTGGTGCAACAGTTGCCGACTGCTGGTGGCAATGCGTTGAAAGGGTCGCATGTGGTGTTATTGACCAATGGCGCCATGACCATGCCGAACGTCTCTGGCTGGTCGAAATCTGATGTGTTAAAATTAGCCCAGTTGACTGGGAAAACTTTCAAGTTGGTGGGCTCAGGTTACGCCACGGCGCAAAGCTTGAAAGCCGGGTCGCTGTTAGGCTCAGCCAAAGTGACGATCCAGTTTGCACAGCAATAAGCGGCAATTTACAAATTGTTGCAGTGATCAGGCAATTATTTGAAGAAACTTAAATCATTATAAAGGGGCATATCATGCAGTTAGCACAAATGTTGATCCCGATGGTGGCAGCTTTTGCCATTACCGTGATCGTGTTGCCGTTATTTATCGGCTACATGCGATTTAAAAAAGAAGGCCAAATGATTCGCGAAGAAGGCCCGAAATGGCACGCGAAAAAATCCGGCACGCCGACGATGGGTGGGGTGGTGTTTATCATTGCCATCATCATTGCTGCAATCGGGTCTGCCGCTTGGCAACATACCTTGGACATGTCCGTTTATGTGGCGCTTTTCATTTTGCTGTTGTACGGGATTTTAGGGTTCATCGATGATTTTGTGAAGCTATTCCATCATCAAAATGAAGGCTTGAAAGCTTGGC
>CAKRHU010000148.1 GCA_934339215.1 uncultured Lacticaseibacillus sp. | reverse complement strand
ACTGGGACGTTGACTAACTTCTGTGGGTAAGTGGTCACTGGTGCGGCCAATTCGGACAAAGGCTTGCCAGTTTGGGCCATGACGTGCAGCAATTGGATCCCAGTCAACATGCCATCACCAGTGTTGTGGTAATCTGACAAAATGACGTGACCCGATTGTTCCCCACCGATGTTGTAGCCATGTGCACGCATTTCTTCAGACACATGACGATCGCCGACAGCCGTTTGCACCGACTTCATGCCGTTAGCTTCAAGGGCTTTGTACATGCCGAGGTTTGACATGACCGTGGTGACCACCGTGTCTTTTTTCAAGCGGCCTTGAGACTTCATGTAGTTGCCTAAGACAAACATGATCTTATCGCCATCGACGATTTGACCATTTTCATCAACGGCGATACAACGGTCGCCATCGCCATCAAAAGCCAAGCCAACTTGGGCACCGGATTCAACCACAAATTTGGCCAAGGCTTCTGGATGCGTAGAGCCGACGCCTTTGTTGATGTTAATGCCATCAGGTTTGGTGGCCATGGTTTCAAATTCGGTGTCAAGATCAGCAAACAAACGAGAAACCAAGGCGCTGGTGGCACCATTGGCAGCATCTAAGCACACATGAATGCCAGCTAAATCATCAGACAAAGTTTGTTCCAAAAATTGGGTGTACTTCAACGCACCTTCTGGATATTCGGTGACAGAGCCTAAACCTTCGGCGGAAGGCCGTGGCAAAGTATCTTCTGGGGCATCGAGCAAGGCTTCGATTTCATCTTCAGTGTCATCAGATAACTTAAAGCCATCAGGACCAAAGAATTTGATCCCGTTATCTTGGGCTGGGTTATGAGAAGCTGAGATTTGGATCCCAGCCGCAGCACTTTGCACACGGATCAAGTAAGCCACAGCCGGCGTGGTGATCACACCTAAGTTCAACACTTCAATGCCGACGGATAATAGCCCAGCGGTCAACGCACTGGCTAACATTTCACCACTGGCCCGGGTGTCGCGAGCGACTAACACTTTCGGCGTCTGATCTTGGTTATGTTGGGTCAATACATACCCACCACAACGCCCCAAACGAAAGGCCATTTCCGGAGTCAATTCAGAGTTAGCCACACCACGAACACCATCGGTACCAAAATACTTCGTCATCTTAAAAATTCCTCATTTCTATTAGTTGTTTGTACGACTACTGTCACTGGACGCATCATCGGAACTTGCGTCAGCACTACTGCTACTACTGCTGTTGCTGCTGGATTTTGAACTGCTGGAAGCGGAGCTCGATTGCGAGCTTGAATTGCTGCTAGTGTTATCGCTGACTGAATATTGCACCTTGATGCTTTGCGGTGAAAAATCAGTCAACTTCGGAAACAGCTTTGCCAATGTTAAGGTCTTGGTTTGCGAAGCACTGATGCCACTGATATCAACCGGAACATTCAACTCGTCGATATCTTTGAGCACCGAACTGGCCCCGTAAATCGTAATATTATTGGTGGTCGACGTCACCGTCACCGCTTTGCCGCTTGGCGCATTTCCTGTCGGCTTCAAAATCAACGGCACTGACTTCGAGGGGATCGAAATTGGCAAGGTCACGCGCACGGTTTCCGGCGAAACCACAACATTGACAGTGTTGCCATTTTCGTCTAAGGCTTGCAAAATCACTTCTTGGCTTACCGAAGTCTTGGTGTTGCGCGTCATCACGACGTTGGCAACAACTTGATAGACCCGGTTGATTTCACCTTTGGCGCCGGTGATTTCAGCAGTATCGGCAGACAATTTTTCATTGCCAACGGAATACCCTGGTGCCAGTGAGTCTTTATTGTAATGAATTTGAATCGGCATGCGGCGCGTTTTGCGATCTTGGATCTTGACGGTGATGGTTTCAGGCTTGATTTTATAGGTCAAGTCTTTGTTTAAACCACTTTCCGTCAAGCGTACTTTATGCGTCCCGACGCCTAAGTTTTGCAAGTTGGCTAAGATCCGGAAGTTTTGGGTGTTAGCCGTCACCGTGACTAATGAGGCTGATCCTTCAATGGTGACTTTGACTTTTTCCGGATAACCGGTAATGAAATATTTATCCGTGTCAGCGTTCAATTGCAACGGTACTGAAATCGTGCGCTTAGCCGTGGCTGTGATCGAATTATCAGTCGACGCATCCTGGCGGGTATTGTTGATGTTTTGCACATTCACATAAGCAAACAACCCGATGGCCAACAAGAACGCAAGCAAGCGATAAGCCCATTTACTTTCCCAAAAATCATTCAACCATTTCATCGCTTGGTCCCTCCTTTGCCGAACTTAGAGGTAAACCAGGCAACGATCGGACTTTGTTCTGTTTCTTCATCTGCTGGTACCAATTGGGCCGTCAACAACTTCATGTAATCTTCACGGGTCAAATCGCGAATCAAATGGTTGTTGTTGGTCACTGTCACGCCACCCGTTTCTTCGGAAATCACGATTGTCAACGCATCAGTCACTTCACTGATTCCAACGGCTGCCCGGTGTCTGGTCCCAAGTTCTTTGGGAATGGCACTGGATTCTGACAGTGGCAAGTACGCTGCGGCTACCGCCACGCGATTGTCGCGAATGATCACTGCCCCATCATGCAACGGGGTGTTGGGGATGAAAATGTTGATCAACAATTCCCCAGAAATGTCAGCATCGATCGGGATCCCGGTTTCGATGTAATCTTCCAAACCGGTATTTTGTTGAATGGTGATCAGCGCGCCGATGCGGCGTTTGCTCATATACTGAATCGCTTTATCCAGTTGGGCGACCATGCGCTGTTCTTCAACGTGCTGGTTGGATTTGGTCCAAGGCAACACGGACCCGCGCCCTAAGTGTTCCAACCCACGCCGAATTTCAGGTTGGAAAATGATCACTAACGCTGGCACGGACCAGGTGATGATCATGTCTGTAATATAGCCCACGGTTTTGAGCTGTAAGTACCACGACACAATTTTGATGATCGCGATCATGAAGACGCCTTTAAGCAGTTGCACGGCTTTAGTGCCGCGAATCAACATGATCAAGCGGTACAATGCGTACCATACCACCACAATGTCGATGGCATTGGCGACGGTTGACCAGGTCAATAAATGCGTCAGGATTGACTGCATACCACGCCCTCCTATTATTCGTTTCTGCCAAATGATGACAGAATTGATTTTACGCACTATTATACCACGAATCGTCAGGGGAACCTGAAAATGCTTGGCTGTATTGAAACAAAAAAACTTCTGTATCATTGGCTGTTTTTTGAAACCGTGGCCATTTTCAAAAGATTCCGTGACAAAAATCACAAGGGCATGATAAGATGGGCATTTTGTAGGTTCAACTTGGCGCCGTGAATACACCCATGATTCCCTGTTTCGCGGCGTTTTCATGGTGTTTACAAAGCATTCGACAGAGGTTACGATAGCATCAGAAATTGAAATAGGAGCTGAGGAAATGTCAAACAATGTCACGCAAATGAATCCCCAAGCACAAGTCGAATCCGCGGTAAACGAACTCGTTGAAAATGCGCAAACTGCTTTTAAAGCTTATCAAACCTTCACCCAAGAACAAGTCGATGCGATTTGTATCGCAGTCGTCAAAGCCGCCACTGCTCACGCCAAAGACTTAGCCTTCTTAGCTTGGAAGGAAACTGGCCGCGGCGTCGCTGAAGATAAAGCCATCAAGAACATTTATGCATCCCAATATATTTGGAACAGCATGAAGGACCAAAAGACGGTGGGCTTGATTTCAGAAAGTCCACTGGATCACATTAAAAAATACGCCGAACCCCTTGGTGTGGTCGCTGGTGTTACGCCTGTCACCAACCCAACATCCACGGTGATTTTCAAAGCCTTGATGGCCTTGAAGACCCGCAATGCGATCATTTTTGGCTTGCATCCTCAAGCGCAACAATGCGGCGCAGCCACTTGCAAGATTTTAAACGAAGCGGCTGTGCGTGCCGGTGCGCCTGACAACTTGATCCAATACATTCACGAACCAAGTATTGAAGCTTCCAGCGCTTTGATGAACCATCAAGGTGTCGCCTTAGTCTTAGCCACTGGCGGCCCTGGTATGGTCAAAGCCGCTTACTCCACTGGTAAGCCTGCTTTAGGCGTTGGCCCTGGTAACGCGCCAGCATATATTGAAGCCACCGCAGACATCGAAGCGACGGTCAACGACATCACCTTGTCCAAGTCCTTTGATAACTCGATGATCTGTGCTTCTGAAAACTCGATCGTGGTCGACCGCGCCATTTACCCACAAATCAAAGCCAGCTTTGAAAAACACCACGCTTACTTTGTGCCAGAAAATGAAGTGGAAAAATTATCTGAAGCCGTCATCGATCCCCAACGTCGCACTGTGCGCGGTCCAATTGCGGGTCAATCTGCTGAACATATTGCCAAGCTCGCTGGCATCAAAGTACCAAAAGGCACCAAGTTATTGATCGCTAAGCTCGATGGCATCGGTCCAAACTTCTTGTTATCTGGCGAAAAGCTTTGCCCAGTGTTGTCCATGTACATCGCCAACGATCATGAATCCGGCTTTGCCCTTTGCCGCGCCTTGCTGGACTACGGGGGCTTAGGCCACACCGCTGCTATTCACACGCAAGACATGCAACTCGCTGATGAATTCGGCGAACAAATGCCTGCATGCCGGGTATTGGTCAACACGCCAGCCTCTCTTGGTGGGATCGGTGGTTTGTTCAACAAGCTCGCGCCTTCTTTGACCCTTGGCACCGGCTCTTATGGGAAGAACTCCATTTCCCACAACTTGACGGCTATGGACTTGCTGAACATCAAGACGGTTGCTGGGGCAACGCGTCATCCAAACGAATTGATCGGCGAGTTGCGTGATTTGATCCACAGCCGCTAATTCGAACGTCATTTGAAAAATTTTGCCGAATTTTTGCAGGCCATCTCGTTGATGGCCTGTTTTTTTAGCAAAAAAAGTTTCGGCTGAGGCATCCACCATCCGAAACTTCTTCATTCTTATTCACCTGCTAAAGCCACCAAATGTTTAAATGGTGCTAACTGCGCCTGATCTTCCGTGTACAACATTTCTGGGTGCCACTGCACCCCAAAGATCCGATGCCGAGCGTCATTAGACTGTACCGCTTCGACGACATCGTCATGCG
>CAKRHU010000147.1 GCA_934339215.1 uncultured Lacticaseibacillus sp. | reverse complement strand
CATTTTGGACGTACAGATGTTGATCTGCCTTGGGAACACCTCGATAAAGTTGAGGCGTTGGCCAAGTACTTAGATTAAACGAGTGAAGAGGCGTCCATCACCCTAAGCGGTGGTGGATGTTTTTTTATGGGATCGATCAGACTTATTTGGAGGTAGTATGCAAAAGAAAAAAACCAATGTTGTGGTGGTGACCATTGCGATTTTTATCGCGACATTTATGACTGCAGTGGAAGGCACCATTGTGGCCACTGCCTTGCCGACCATTGTTGGGGAGCTCCATGGCGTGGCGATGATGAACTGGATCATTTCCATTTATTTATTGACCAACGCCATGGCGACCCCGATTTTTGGGAAGCTCGCGGATCGAATCGGACGCAAACCCGTCTTTTTAGTCGGCTTGGCGATATTTATTACCGGATCATTTTTATCTGGGATATCCAATTCTATGCCGATGTTGATCGTCATGCGGGCGATTCAAGGGGTTGGTGCCGGCGCCATTATGCCAGTGACCTTTACCATCATTGCCGACATTTATCCGTTTGAAAAACGCGCCAAGGTGTTAGGCTTCAATGGCTCAGCTTGGGGCATTGCGGCTTTAGTGGCACCACTGCTAGGTGGCTTTATTGTCGAAAAGCTGTCGTGGCATTGGATCTACTTTATCAACGTGCCGATTGGGTTGTTGTGCATGGTGTTAGTCGGTGGGTTCTTGTTTGAATCTCGGACCCCTTCCAAAGCCGCGATCGATTATGTCGGCACAGTGTGGTTAGTGGCCAGCTTGGTGCTGTTACTCCTCGGTTTTCAAAGCTTATCGGCCAGCCATGGCGTGATCAAGCTGATCGGTTTTTTGATCGCTGCGGGTGTGTGCTTGTGGCTGTTTGTTAAAGCCGAGCGCAAAGCAGTGGATCCGATTATCGATTTAAGTTTATTCAATGAACGCGCCTTTGTGATCACGAATTTGATCGCGGCGTTGATTTCCGGGTTTGTGATTGGGTATGAAACTTATATGCCGATGTGGGTGCAAGGTATTTTAGGCATGAGTGCGACGTTTGGTGGGTTTGCCATTACGCCAAGCTCTTTGATGTGGATCGTCGGGTCTTTTGTGGCGGGCCGTTTATTGGTCAATAGTACCCCGAAGAAAATCATGACCATGGCGCTGATGGTGCTGTTAGTCGGCAGTATTTTGTTGGCGTTAGTGCCACAAAGCTTTCCATACTGGGGCTTCTTGTTGATTGCGTGCTTGACCGGATTTGGGTTTGGGAATGTGATCACCACTACGACCGTTCGCGCCCAAGCCGTAGTGCCAAAAGATATGGTCGGGGTGGCGACGAGTTTCAACACCTTGAGTCGGACTTTAGGGCAAACCATCATGGTATCTGTCTACGGGGTAGTATTGAACTTACGCTTGGCGCAAGGCGTGGCCGGCAATCACAAGTTGAATGCTGATATGTTCAACGCGTTGATCGATCCCAACAAAGCCAGCGAATTATCCACCAGCGTGCTACCGAGTTTGCGGCACATTTTGTACACTGGGATCCATGGATTGTACTGGTGCACGGTGATCACCGTGATTTTAGCCTTGATCGCCAATTATTTTGATCATGATGGCCAATTAACGGCATAATAAAAAAGGCTGAGACATAAAGCGGTCTTAGCCCATAATACAAACGCCTCTACATCACGATTTGCTCTTTAATCGCGGTGTAGAGGCGTTTGTATTTCTGGGCGTTGCTTTATGGAACGCGACTATGCTGAAATTTGGAATTATGTCTCAGTCTTTTTTATTATGCTTCAGATTTGATTTTTGGCCACCAAAGATATGCCAGCAAACAAACACCAAACAAAGCGAGCAACCAGCCGGCGGCGACATCAGTGGGATAGTGGACTTGCACGTAGATTCGGGATACGCCAGTGAGAAAAATCATGACGCCAGAAACAAGGCGCAGACCCCAAGCCCATTTTTTGGATACGGGCCAAATCAAAGTTAAAACAATTAAGCTGCCATATAAAAGCATCGCGCCAGCCGAATGCCCACTGGGAAAAGAAAAGCCCCCAGCTGTCGTTAGCGGGTGAATGCTGGGATCAGCGATAAATGGGCGCGGGCGGCGCAGCCACTGTTTAATCAGGTGATTGATCCCAGACATCACGGCGACGTTACTGAGAACGAATAACGCTTGATACGGCCGTTTTTGCCACCACAAGCCTAAAGCAAAAACGGCAGCGATGATCGTGACACTCAGCGGATCGCCTAACGTGGTGATGATTAGCAAGATGGCCGTCAGCCAGCTTGGTCGATACGAGCAAACCAAGTGAATGATGGGTTGATCGATATTGGTGAGCCAAGCATTGTGTTGCCACACGCCGACAATCAATGGTAAGGCACAAAGCAAAGCGATGATGGCGATGGAGATGAACGATTTCGACCGTCGAAAATGTGACGGGATTATTTTATTTATCATAGAAGTAATCCTAGCATAGATTACCCGCCAAGGCTTGTCAGAACCCTTAAGTTTTGCTATTATTGACCCAATATCAAACGAACAAGGGACTAGTAATCCAGCTACGGGTCAACAGAAAACAAGCGGGCAATGTGAGCTTGGCGAAGTAGTAGACGAACTCACCTTTTGCGTTGTCGGCGTGAACTCAGTAGCGCCGCGCGGCTGGCCCGTTATCCCAATCAAGCGCTGCATTATGCAGAACTTAGGTGGTACCGCGGTGAAAGCCGTCCTAACTTTTTAGGACGGCTTTTTGTATTCTTTGCTCAGTTTGGTTAACTCTAGGAGGCAATTTTGATGGTATACGATCACAAGGCGATCGAGAAAAAGTGGCAGAAGTATTGGGCTGAACATAACGAGTTCAACACCACCACTGACCCCGATAAAAAGAATTTTTATGCGTTGGACATGTTCCCATATCCGTCAGGCCAAGGCTTGCATGTGGGGCATCCAGAAGGCTATACAGCTACGGATATTACCGCCCGCATGAAGCGGATGCAAGGCTTCAACGTGTTGCATCCCATGGGTTGGGATGCGTTTGGCTTGCCAGCTGAACAATACGCCTTGAACACCGGCCATAACCCCCGGGAATTTACCAAGAAAAACATTGAAAACTTCAAGCGCCAAATCAACTCACTGGGCTTTTCTTACGACTGGAACCGTGAATTGTCCACCACAGATCCGAACTACTACAAGTGGACCCAATGGATCTTCGAACAACTGTACAAGCATGGTTTAGCTTATGAAGCCGAAATCCCAGTCAACTGGAGCCCAGATCTGGGTACTGTGGTTGCCAACGAAGAAGTCATCGACGGCAAAACTGAACGTGGCGGCTTCCCAGTCATTCGCAAACCAATGCGTCAATGGATGTTGAAAATCACCGCTTATGCCGACAAGTTGTTGGCAGATCTGGATGATTTGGATTGGCCTGAAAACATCAAACAGATGCAACGCAACTGGATCGGCCGTTCTGTTGGGGCCCAAGTGACCTTTAAAGTCGCCGATTCTGACAAGGCTTTTGACATTTTCACGACGCGTCCAGATACCTTGTTTGGCGCCACCTACAGCGTCATGTCCCCAGAACATGAGTTAGTCGACCAAATCACCACGCCAGAACAAAAAACCGCAGTTGAGGCTTATAAAGCGGCCATCGAACACAAGTCTGACTTGGAACGCACCGATTTGAACAAAGACAAAACTGGTGTGTTTACCGGCGCGTATGCGATCAACCCGATCAACGGCGAAAAACTGCCAATTTGGATCTCTGATTATGTCTTAGCCACTTATGGGACTGGGGCAATCATGGCCGTTCCTGCCCATGATGATCGCGACTATGCCTTTGCTAAGAAGTTTGATTTGAAGATCATCCCAGTGATCGAAGGCGGCAACGTTGAAGCAGAAGCTTACACTGGCGACGGCGTGCACATCAACTCCGGGTTCTTAGACGGGTTGAACAAAGCCGATGCCATCGACAAGTCTATTGAATGGCTTGAAGAAAAAGGCGTTGGCGAGAAGCATGTCAATTACAAGCTGCGCGACTGGGTCTTCTCCCGTCAACGCTATTGGGGCGAACCAATTCCTGTGATTCACTGGGAAGATGGCGAAACCACGTTGGTTCCAGAAGATGAATTGCCATTGATGTTGCCTGAAGAAGCTGACATCAAACCTTCTGGTACTGGTGAATCTCCATTGGCCAACTTGGATGATTGGGTCAATGTGGTCGACGAAAACGGCCGCAAAGGGAAGCGCGAAACCAACACCATGCCACAATGGGCCGGTTCTTCTTGGTACTTCTTGCGCTTTGTGGATCCCCACAACAAAGAAGCCCTTGCTGATTATGACAAGCTCAAAGAATGGCTGCCGGTCAACTTGTACATCGGCGGTGCGGAACACGCGGTATTGCACTTGTTGTACGCCCGGTTCTGGAACCTCTTCTTGCATGATATCGGTGCTATCCCGAACAAAGAACCCTTTCAAAAGTTGTATAACCAAGGGATGATCTTAGGCGATAACCATGAAAAGATGTCCAAGTCTAAAGGCAACGTCGTCAACCCAGATGACGTGGTGGAACAATACGGTGCCGATACTTTGCGCTTGTATGAAATGTTCATGGGCCCATTGGATGCCGGGATCGCTTGGAGCACCACTGGTTTAGCCGGGGCGCGCAAGTTCTTGGATCGCGTATACCGCACGTTCATCGATGATAATGGTAAAATGCGTGATCACATCACCACCTTCAACGATGGCAAACTCGACAAGGTTTATAACGAAACGGTCAAGAAAGTCACTGAAGACTTTGAAGACTTGCACTTCAACACCGCCATTTCGCAAATGATGGTCTTCATCAACGAAGCGCAAAAAGCCGACGTCTTGCCATATGAATATGTTGAAGGCTTGGTCAAGATGCTCGCCCCAATTGCCCCGCATTTGATGGAAGAAATCTGGAACAAGTTAGGTCATGATCACAGCTTGACTTATGCGGCTTGGCCAACTGTGGATGAATCCAAGCTCGTCACCAAGCAATACACCTTGATGGTGCAAGTCAATGGGAAGCTGCGCGGTCATATCACCGTCGACGCTGATCTTGATAACGAAACTGCCAAGGCCAAAGCCAAGGAAATCGAAAATGTGGCGAAGTTTATCGCTGGCAAGACGAT
>CAKRHU010000146.1 GCA_934339215.1 uncultured Lacticaseibacillus sp. | reverse complement strand
ACCGATCACGGTGTAGCGCGGCGTCACAAAGTTGTGATTGCGGAAAGCAACGGTTTGATCGTGTTGGGCGGACAATAAGTCGCTGCCAAACTGAACGTAATTTTGCGTGTTGACGCCGAGCAAGTGGAGCAGCGTTGGCAGGACATCGATTTCTCCGCCATATGTGTGCTTGATGCCACCTTTAAGGCCTGCCATGCTGAAAATTAGCGGCACCCGCTGCATCGAAGCATCATCAAAGCTGGTCCAATCAGACGCCGACTTCCCTAATAATGGCGCCAAGGTAGGGTTGCGATCATTAGAAATCCCGTAATGGTCGCCATACATCATGACCAAGGAATTTTTGTACAAGCCACTTGATTTCAAGTAGGCAAAGAATTCTTTCAAGGCGGCGTCGAGGTAATGCGCGGTGCGGAAGTAGCCATTGATCGTGGCATCATCGGTGCCAGCATCAGGAAAGTCGCTATCTTGATCGGACACGTAGAACGGATAATGGTTGGTGGTGGTGATGATTTTACTATAGAAAGGTTGTTGCAGACGTTCCATATATTTAATGGTTTCGCCAAACATCAACTTGTCTTTGATCCCATATTCGGTGGTTTGATCCGTATCTTGGGCGTAGAAGTTGCCATCAAAGAAGTTCTGGTAGCCTAGCGACTTATACACGTTGTCACGATTCCAGAAACTCCCAGCGCCACCATGGAAGACTGCGCTAGAGTAGCCTTTGGTTTGGTTGAGGATCGCCGGTGCCGCTTCAAAGGTATTATCAGTCCCCAAAGAAGTGAATAAACTGCCAGATTCCAAGCCGAACATGCCAGTTTCTAACATGTTTTCTGCGTCTGAGGTTTTCCCGCCGCCGACTTGGTTGAAGAAGTTGTCAAAGCTCAAGGTGTTTTTGTCTTTAACCAGTGAGTTTAAAAATGGCGTGACTTCTTGGCCGTCGATTTTCATGTTGATCAAGAATTGTTGGAAAGACTCCAAGTGGATGATGATCACATTTTTCCCATTGGCGACGCCAGCATATTGCACGTTAGGCGCGGCATAATGACTTTTGGTGTAAGCGAGGACTTTATCCATATCAGAGGCATCAGCGCTGGCGCGCACTTGCGAGTTTTGCGCGGTTTTGACGCCATCATAAAGGGTGAATGGGGCAAGGCCTAAGTACTTGACGATATAGTTGTGATCAAACGTGCGGGTCAATAAGTTCGGTCGATTGAGTTCAGCCACAGCCATGTTCACAGCAAACACGGCCACGGCAACGGCAGAAACGGCTTGCGGTAAGTGATAACGTGGGGCCCGTTGATCCAAGGTCAAGCCAAAGTGCGGCCAGCGCAATGGTTGGCTTTGCAAGTAACGCAAAATGTTCCATAACGCGTAGCCGATCAAGATCAACCCAACGATGAGGATATCGATGCCGTACACCACATCGCGCGGGATCATCATATTCATGGAACTAGCACCAAGGCCTTGGGCAACTTTGGACACGCCAAGCATTGTGGTGATGGTCAAAAAGTCACTGAATTCGCGATAATACAGCACGTTGGCAAATAATAGTAAATTCAATGCCAAATACACCACGATGCCGATCGCATAAGCGCGGCGGGGGTGTTTAGGATACATGGCCAGTGACAACAGTAAGGCACTGGTGCCGATCGGATTGAGTAATAGTAACGTTTGTTGAATGAAGCCTGACGCACCTAAACTAAAATCGACAGCATAAGCAAAAATCGTTTTCAGCCAAATCAAGGCTAGCAAAATCGCTAAAAAGCCTAATCGAGTGGTACGTAGGCGCTGGATAATTTTCAAGAGGAGCCTCCATAAGCCTTTGTCTTCCATATTGTACCTGTGCAAATCACCTTGGGCAAATTTCCCCGGGAGTTTAATAGAAGTCTTAAGTTAATGACTAGCGTATCCAACGGTTGGGTCGCTCTGTTACAATGTGGGCAACGGAGGAGTGCGAATGCTGTTTTTAGGACCCATTTATCGCGCGGTCGCTGACAGTCGCCTAGGCGATGTCAATCATTGGCCGTTATTACGTTTAGTTTTTTATTCATTAGATAAAACCTTGCTTTATTTGATCATCGCTTTGGCCGTGCGGTATTTGTGGCACTTCCTGCGGCATCGACCGGTGAAATTCGGCCATGAAGTGAAAGTCGCGTTGTTTATCGCCTACATTATTTTGTTGTTAGCGTTGACCGTGTTTCGCGATGTGTATTATCCGTGGCAATTGGTGTTTCATTGGCATCGCAGTCTTGCCGTCATCAACACGGAACCACTGGTGCAAACCATCAAACTTTGGTACGGGACGACGCGGTTTGACTTTTGGTATCAATCGCTGGGCAATGTGTTGTGGTTTTTGCCGTTTGGCTGGGGGATGGCCAGCTTGACCAAGAAATTCGGCTGCTTTCGCGTGGCGATTAGGGGCTTGGCGTTGAGCTTATGTATCGAATGTTTACAATTCCTGTTGATCTCAGGGGTCGCCGATATTGATGATGTGATCTTCAATGTCACCGGTACGCTTTGTGGTTACTGGTTGTATCGGTTTTTTCATCCGCATCGATAAAAGTCGCAGTCATGATACTGCGGCTTTTTTGGTGCGGAGATTTTGATCATGGCGCGCTGTTCAACGCTTGAGCATCATCTGGAAATCATGTGGTTTGAAACACACTGAACCGTTGCCAAGGTGTTATCGCTTGTTATGCTGAAATCGACATAAGCCGATGGCGAAACTTTCATCACATTCAATAACGAAATGGCCAATACTTTAATTTTTAAGTTTTCTGAAAGTCGAAAGCTTTCATCTCAGTTAGTGAAAACATTCAGTGACACCCGTCATCAATTTGGCTAAAAAGTGCTGGTTTTTAACTTTTTTTCAGGCCTTAACGGGTAGCTGAAAAGAGGCCCTACGGTTGGCGAGTTTTGGGCGTTTATGCCGGATATTGATGGAATTGGTCTGTCAACAATAGCGGTTTCGGTATTCGCTTTCATAGGTGGAACGGCGCTATTTCACGGTTGAAATGAAAACGAAATCAAGATAAAATAACTACTTGTGGTTTTTATATCTGACTATTGAAATCTGTAATTTATAAATTTTCTAATTGGAAAGAGGAGAGGTAATGGCGATCATTATTGCATTGATCCCAGCAATCGCATGGGGGTCTATTGGTTTAGTAAGTGGCAAACTTGGCGGTAACGCTTATCAACAAACGTTAGGGATGACTGTCGGGGCCTTGTTCTTCGGCATCGGCACTTGGTTATTTGCCCATCCGGTGATGGATACGAAAGTTTGGCTGTTAGGCATTTTGTCCGGGTTGTTCTGGGCCTTAGGACAAAGCCAACAGTTCCAAGCCATGAAATATGTCGGCGTGTCCATGACCGTTCCAATGTCCACTGGGATGCAATTGGTGGCTTCGACGTTAGCCGGCGCTTTATTGTTCGGCGAATGGAAAACGGGCAAAATGGTCGCTTTAGGCCTGTTAGCCTTAGTTTTATTGGTAGTTGGGGCAACGTTGTCCTCTCGCCAAGAAAAAACTGGTGAAACCCAAGCTTCTGGCAACTATGTCAAAGGGATCCGTACCTTGTTGATTTCTACTGCCGGTTACGCTGGCTACACCATCGTGGTCAACGCCGGTCATCTCGGCGCCACTGCTGTGGTAATGCCACAAGCTGTTGGGATGTTAGTTGGGGCATTATTGTTCTCCATCGGCCATGACGCCTTTGCCAAAGCCACGGCCAAAAACATTGTCACTGGGATATTCTGGGGCACTGGGAATGTGTTCATGTTGATGGCGATGAGTTCTGTCGGGTTGGCGATTGCCTACTCCATGTCGCAAATGGGGATCGTGATTTCCACGTTCGGCTCCATTTTCCTGCTCGGCGAACGCAAGACCCACAAGGAAATGACTTGGGTCACTTGGGGCGCAATTTTGATCATTGCCGGTGGCGTGGTCCTCGGAATGATGAAATAATACCTATATAAGAAGCCGTTAATGTGAACATTTACAAAAATGTCGCGTTGGCGGCTTGCTTTTTGAAAGTCTAGTGTTTAAAGTTTAAAATGTAAATGACTGAAAATTTAGGAGGAACGCTGAATAATGGCTACTATTTCATTTGACGCATCAAAGCTGACCCCGTTCGTACATGACAACGAACTTGGCCAAATGCAGGCACTGGTTACTGCCGCAGACAAGGAATTGCGGGAAGGTACTGGCGCTGGCGCCGATTTCCGTGGCTTTTTAGATTTACCAGTAAACTACGATAAGGACGAATTCGCCCGCATCAAAGCCGCGGCTAAAAAGATCCAATCTGATTCTGAAGTCTTCGTTGCGATTGGTATCGGTGGTTCCTACTTAGGTGCCCGCATGGCGTTTGACTTCTTGTCACACACCTTCCGCAACTACGAACCAGGCCGTAAGCTTCCAGAAGTTTACTTTGCTGGTAACTCCATTTCTGGTAACTACTTAGCTGATTTGATCGAACAAATCGGCGATCGCGACTTCTCTTTGAACGTGATTTCTAAGTCTGGTACCACCACTGAACCTTCCATCGCATTCCGCGTGTTGAAGGCTAAGTTGATCGAAAAGTATGGCAAAGAAGGGGCTAAAGGCCGTATCTATGCCACCACTGATCGTGCTAAGGGTGCTTTGAAGTCCGAATCCGATGCTGAAGGCTACGAAGAATTCGTTGTGCCTGATGACTTAGGCGGTCGTTACTCCGTGCTTTCTGCTGTTGGTTTGTTGCCAATCGCTGTTGCTGGTGGTGACATCGATAAGCTCATGGAAGGTGCTGCTGCCGGCCGTGAGGAATACAAGTCTGACGATTTGGCTGAAAACCAAGCTTATCAATATGCTGCTTACCGCAACATTTTGTACCGCAAGGGCTTCACCACTGAATTGCTTGAAAACTACGAACCAACCTTGCAATACCTTGGTGAATGGTGGAAGCAATTAATGGGCGAATCCGAAGGTAAAGACCAAAAGGGTATCTACCCATCATCTGCCAACTTCACCACTGATTTGCACTCCTTGGGCCAATACATCCAAGAAGGCTTGCGTAACTTGATGGAAACTGTGGTTTGGGTTGAAAACCCAGCCAAGGATGTCACCATCCCAGTTGAAAAGGGCTCCCTTGATGGCCTTGAATTCCTCGAAGGCA
>CAKRHU010000145.1 GCA_934339215.1 uncultured Lacticaseibacillus sp. | reverse complement strand
TTATTTGGCGCCAAAGATGAAGCCCATAATAATGCTGTCGTGTTGAAAACGTATCTCGAAGAAAAGTTATCCACACAAGCATAAAAAACTCCCGCGACCAAATTTGGTTGCGGGAGTTTTGCACTTGTGGATGATCAATGTTGATCGAACCAATCGATCACAGCGTCTAAGCGTTCAAGGCGCAAGTTCGGCAAGCCGGTACGAGAGAGATCGTGATTACTGTCTGGGAAGCGCAGGAATTCTACTGGCGAACCTTGGGCTTTTAATGCCGTATAGAATTCTTCGCTTTGGCCGACTGGGACGCGCAAGTCGTCTTCAGAATGCATCAACAGCAGTGGGGTGTGTGCATTTTGAACTTGGGCCAGTGGGCTTTGATGCCACCAACTGTCGCGGTGGCTGCCGTCGAGTTGGTATTGGCCGAGTTCCAAGTTCCCGAAGAAAAAGCCGATGTCACTGGTGCCATAGAAACTCAGCCAATCACTGATGCCACGTTGTGAGACGATCGCAGCGAAGCGGTCAGTATGGGTGACCATCCAATTGGCCATGAAGCCTCCATAAGAGCCGCCAGTCATGTATAAATGGTCAGGATCGATAGTGTCGTCAAGTTTGAGCCCGTAATCTAATGCCCCCATCAGATCTTGATAATCTTCGCCACCATAATCCGCCAAGTTCCCAGCCAAGAAGTCACGGCCATAAGTGGCACTGCCACGCGGATTGGCGAAGATCACGCCAAAGCCAAGGGCTGCAAAGACTTGCAACTCATGGAAAAAGATATTCCCGTAAGCCCCATGCGGTCCGCCGTGAACCGACAAAATGGCCGGATGCTTGGCAGTAGGCTCTACAGGTGGCAAGTACCAGCCTTGAATCTGATACCCGCCGCGTGGGAAACTGAACGCTTTTGGGGTTTGGACCTGATGTGCTTTGGACCAAGCGATATTATGGTCGGCTACCAAGTCCTGGTTGGCCCACAGTTGACTCGGCGTGGTGAAGTTGGTGTAAGTGTAAGCGACTTTTTCGCCATCGTTATTGAAGTCGCTGATCGTACCAGTTGGGGTGTCGAGTTTTTGCCAATGTCCGGCTAAATCGCTGGTGGCTAAAAAGACTTCGCCTGCTGAACTGTACAAGAACATCACATGGTCGTTGTCGACAAAGCGGGCCCAAACATTGGATAAGTTTTGTTGACTGTCGGCAATCGTCCAATTCCCAACTTCTGGCGCATCATTGAAAATTTCTTGATAGGTTTGCGCTTGGCGGTCGTAAATCATCAACGTATCTGCCAACGCGGTGCCATCACCGGGGTCACCGACGAACAACAACTTTTGGCCATCAGGAGAAAAGCTTGTGGCGCTGGCATTACCCGTGACGATCGGCGTCAGTTGTTGAGTCGCCAGATCGAACAGTTCAGTGGTGATCGTCGGACTTTGATCCCCATTGAACTGATCATCTGGTTCAAAGGCGAGGGCCAAGCAGTCATCAGTGGCAGCCACTAAATGAAAAGCGTGCATACTTTGATGCAAGACGTGTTGATCTGCCGCGGCTAAACCTTGATAAAACAAAGTCGTTTGCGTATTTTCTGGCCGCAAGCCGCTACCGTTGGCTTGGATGTGCATGCGCGTCAAACGGGTCGCATGGGGGAATTTAGAGTTTTGCGCAAAGCTTTCATGGGTTTGCAAATACCAGCCTTGGCCATCGGCTGCCCACAAGAAGCGGTCGACGCCAGGTTTCAACCAAGTGCGCTGCACAGCTGGCGTGCCGAGTAAGCTTTGGGTGAAAACTTGCGTGGTGCCATCATCGGCTTGGCTCAAAAAAGCCAGTTGATCATGTGACCACTGCGGATCAGTATCGTGTTGATGATCATATCCCAGCTTGATTTCAGGTTGTTGATCTGGAAAATAGTTTAGCGTGCTTTGATATGTGTTGGTTTTGGCGTCGATCCAGTTATCCACGGCAATAATGCCGCCAGCCACCAAAAGTGGTTTAGAAAAGGTGTGTAAAGCAAATAAATCAGTTGTTGTGACTTGCATAAATGGACCTCCTATCATTTTATAATGAAATTCTAATCTTTTCGGTACCGTGAAGCAAGACCTAAACTGATGATCAACAGCCCACTTAACCCGATCCCAGCTTCTGTAAAGGTTTGGGCAAAGCCGACCTGATCGATGCGCCAGCCTAACAGTGGGAATAAGCCGATCATTGCCAAAGAGAACAATAACGAAGCTACAGACAACAAGGTTGCACGCTGGGAGCTGGGGATGCGGTCGTTGTAATACACGTTAAAAATCGGCGGCAACAAAGCAGACAACGCATAATTGAGCAGATACAAGCCGACTAATACGCTATTCGTATTCAATGCAGCCAGTAAAAAGGTGGCACACAACATCACTGCCAAGCCGATCAGTACCCGTTGTTTGGCATGTTTTAACAAGTGCGGTGCTAGGCGAATGGCGATGATCGCAGTGGTCGATGCGCCAGCCAGTGCGGTGGTGATTAACCAACTGGGGAAATGTCGCACTTGCATGACTTGTTGGAAATAATAGAAAAATCCTGTGGTCAGCGCAGAAAAAATCGCGTCAAAGCCCATCAAAGCAAATAAGCCACGGTCTTGTTGGAGCACTTGCCAAGCGGTGGTGATGATCGTTTTGATCGTGGTGTGACTGGCTTGCGGTTGGTGCGTCGCTGGTTCATCGAGTTGGCTGACGACAAACATGGCTAAGCCAGCCAAAGCGACGGCCAAGATGTAACTCCAAGCCAAGTGACCGTGTACCAATAAGCCTGCCAACAGCAAACCGCCAGTAGCAGAGACTTCGATCACCGCATTCATCACACTGGTGGCATGCGGATAAGCAGCCTCTTGTCCTTCAGCCTTTAGTGATTCATACACCAATGCTTCTAACGTGCCAGATTGCAAGTTGTACGCCCAAGCCGACACCACAAAGCTGACGGCAAACCACAAGAATCCACCTTGCCAAAGCATCATCGCGGCACTGATCAATGCCGCGATCCGCGACAGTGTCAGCATCCGTTTATACGTGAAACGATCTGCTAGTACCCCAGAAGGGACTTCGCATAAGAAACTGGCCACATGGAAAATACTTTCGCATAAGCCGACTTGAACTAAAGATAAACCGAGTTGGGATAAATAAATCACCCACAGTTGGGTGATGCCGCAATATGCCAAGAAACTGTAGGCATAAGCGCGCCATAATTGTTTTTTGATTTTCACGTGAAACTCCTCAGCCTGCAAAAAAATGCAGACAAAAACCCAACACACCGCAGCATGTTGGGTTCAGCTTGGCGGTATGTTGATCAACGATGAACGATTTTAGGGCAGACTCCACCCCTAAGCGGCAATTTTGTTAAAATTTGCATGCGCGATCGTTAACCATTGAATCAACATGACCTTACCTCGAAAGATTGATGCTATTAATATAGCATGAGGGTGATGAGAAAACAATGAGTTTGGCAGCTGGTTGGCCAACAAACGAGATCCTTGGTGCATTGCGTTGCCTGCGCTGATATAATCGTAATAAGAAAGCGCTTTTAAAACGGGCAATGGGTGGACCGAGGAGGAGATAAGATGTCAGTGATCATCCCGTGGGTTGTGATCGCAGTGATCTTAGTGGTAGTGGGGATCGTGTTGATTATTGCAGCATTGAATGGAAAATTCTCAAAATTTTGGACGATTGTGTTAACCGTCATCGGCTTGGCGACAGTCGGTACCGGACTTTATTGGTTTTTGTTTTTGGTCGGCCTCGTCAATTCTTAGTAGATCCATTTCGTCAAAGACACACAAAGCCCACGAAATTGAATTTAATTTCGTGGGCTTTGGCGTAGCGGCCTATGCGATTACGTTGCTACAGTTCTTCATGTATCAAGGACGTTTTTGCGGGAAAACTTGCGCTAAGGTTGAGAAATTTTTGTCTGAGGATCACTGGCGCGCATCAGTGCGATGCCAATAATAAGTCAAGCCACCAGCGATGATGGTGACGCTCCTCAACTCGATCCATTCAGGCCAACCGGCCCATTTGCGACCACACCAAAGCCTACTGTGATAATCATCAAGCCGATCACACTGCGGCGATGTTGCAGCATTTGATTCGCCAAGTGATAAGCGTGCCGATAGCGTTTGCCGGTGATAAAAATCACCGGGATGCAGAGATACACCACCAGGATCAACACATATTCAACTAAAGGTGACATATCTGCTACCGCCAAGTCCCAACCATGGGCCAGCCCAATGCCTAAGGCTAAGTAGGCGATCATCGCCGTTAAGTAATAAGTGGCTTTTGTCGTAGGCCGGGTTTGCTCTTTTTGTTTGAGATTGGCTAACAACATCGCATCGGATTTCAGGAGCTGATCTAAAGACACTTCGTACAAATCGCTGAGGGCAATTAAGCTCGTGATATCAGGATAACTGCGCGCAGTTTCCCAGTTGGAAATGGTTTGTCTGGCCACGTGTAACTGTGTGGCGACTTGTTGTTGGGTCAGCTGTTGTGCTTGTCTTGCTGTTTGTAATTGTTCACCGATCGTCATGCTGCCTCACACCTTTCTGACTTAAGAATACAAACGGTTTCATCAAAATTCACGCTTAGAAGCTTGGCATCACAAAAAAAGCATCCACAAAATAGCGGATGCTTCAAAATATTTCCCGGGAAATGTTTACATGCGGGGCAAAGTCGGCTCAGCGAAATATTTCCCGCGGCCAAATTGAATGCCTAAGTTGCGAATGGTTTGGACATCGTTACGGTTGGCGATACCGGAAACGATCAAATTTTTACCGGTATCGGTTAACGCTTGTTGCCAAGTTTGCATTTTTTCGGCAAAACCAGGTTCGCCAAAACGCGGTGCTAAGGTGTCCAAGTCGATTTCTAATTCATCGTAATACGGGATCCACTGGCGGACTTGGCGAGTATTTTGATAAGGTTGGAGATTATTGATCACTAACACCACATGAATGCCCGCTTGATGATACAGTTTTGAAGCTTGGCGAAAGTCTGCAAACACCGGCAACTCGCTTAAGCTGAGCACGAGTTGTTCATCAGCTGGACGGGTGGCATTATAAGCGCAAAGCTGTTGAATGGCATCCGGATCGATGAATTGTGTGGCAGTGACTGGTAAGACTGGCTGTTGTGGCAAAAGCGGGTCGTTGACTTGTAAGATCTGAATCATAGTGGGGATGTCAAA
>CAKRHU010000144.1 GCA_934339215.1 uncultured Lacticaseibacillus sp. | reverse complement strand
TTGCGTAAGCGGACAGAATCAGGCGTTACTTCGCAAAGTTCGTCTTCGTTCAAGAATTCGATGGATTCTTCAAGCGAAAGCTTCTTAGGGGTCTTGATGGCAGCAGCGTGGTCTTTACCAGAAGCACGAGTGTTGGTCAAGTTCTTACCCTTAGTCGCGTTAACGGCGATATCCATTTCACGGGAGTTGGCGCCGACGATCATGCCTTCGTAAACTTCAGTGCCGGCATCGATGAACAATTGGCCACGATCTTCGATGGATTGCAAGGAGTAAGTCGTGGCTTGGCCAGCGTTGATGGAAACCAACGCACCAGTGTTACGACCAGGTTCCCAGTTGCGGACCACTGGCAAGTACTTTTCAAAGGTGTGGTTCATGATCCCGTAACCACCAGTAGAAGATAAGAATTCAGTGGAGTAGCCGATCAAACCACGAGAAGGCGCAAGGAAAGTCAGGCGGGTTTGGCCGTTACCTTCGTTTTCCATGTTCTTCATTTCACCTTTACGTTGCGCCATGGCATCAATAATGGAGCCAGTGTATTGTTCTGGCGTATCGATTTGGACTTCTTCAAATGGTTCGCAAAGCTTGCCATCGATTTCGCGATAGATAACTTCTGGGCGACCCAGTTGTAATTCGAAGCCGGCACGACGCATTTCTTCAACTAAAATGCCAAGGTGTAATTCACCACGACCGGAAACCATCCAAGCACCAGCTTGGTCAGTGTCGTCAACACGCAAGGACACGTCAGTTTGAAGCTTGCCTTTAAGGTAGTCTTCAATCTTACGCGCAGTGACCTTGTCGCCTTCACGCCCAGCAAAAGGAGAATCGTTTTGCATGAACATCATTTGCAGTGTTGGTGGATCGATCCGCAAGATTGGTAAGGCTTCTGGATGCGCCGCGTCAGCAACCGTTTCACCAACGTAGATGTCATCCATACCAGAAACGGCGATCAAATCCCCGGCTTTAGCAGTTTGGACTTCGACCCGCTTCAAACCGAAGAAACCAAAGATCTTCGTGACGCGGAAGTTCTTGGAAGAACCGTCAAGCTTCAACACAGACACGTTGTCACCAACGGAGATCGTGCCACGGAAGACACGGCCAATCCCGATACGACCAACATAATCATTATAATCAAGCATGGAAACTTGGAATTGTAATGGCTCGTCGGAGTTATCAACTGGTGCTGGGATGGTCTTTATGATGGTATCAAATAATGGCACCATTGTGTGTTCTTGATCAGCAGGATCGTCAGAATATGAGCTCGTGCCGTTGATAGCAGAAGCGTAAACAATTGGAAATTCCAATTGGTCTTCATCTGCACCGAGGTCGATGAACAATTCAAGCACTTCGTCAACAACTTCAGCAGGACGCGCACCTGGACGGTCAATTTTGTTGATGACCACGATTGGCGTCAAGTGTTGTTCCAAAGCTTTTTTCAAAACAAAGCGAGTTTGGGGCATGGTGCCTTCAAAAGCATCCACAACCAATAACACGCCGTCGACCATTTTCATGATCCGTTCAACTTCGCCACCGAAGTCTGCGTGTCCTGGGGTGTCCACGATGTTGATGGTGGTATCCCCATATTTAACCGCCGTGTTTTTGGACAAGATAGTGATCCCACGTTCCTTTTCGATCGCGTTAGTATCCATAGCGCGGTCTTGAAGGTCAATGTGTTCGTCCAAGGTATCTGATTGCTTCAGCATTTCGTTGACCAAGGTGGTCTTACCGTGGTCGACGTGGGCAATAATCGCAATGTTCCGAATATCGTCGCGAGTCTTCAAGTGTTCTACTTCCTTTCGAGGTGGTGCAACTATTTAATCATAAAAAAACGTGCCGACATCGACACAGTATCCGATTTGAAATTATAGCACAAAAGAACCACGCGTGTCATAATTTTCAGAAAATAAATCTACGCGTTCATCATTTCCATGATCTGCGCATGCGCTTGTGGCATCGCAGCCACCACGACACCTGGTTCTAACAATGCCAGCGCGTCGCCGTTTGGCCGGGTAACTTTCAAGCCAAATGCGGCGCCGATCGCCATGCCAGCCGCCACATCCCAAGGTTGTAAATAAGAAATATAACCGACTTGCTGACCCAGGGATACAGATTTAAATTCGATCCCCGCACTGCCTAATAAGCGTGGACCAGAAGACGCCAACGCAATTTCGGCCACATGCAAGCGATTGTTGATGAGCATTGGGCCGTTGACCCCAAGCAAGCCATCTGCCAAAGGGACATCTTCTGGGTGATTGAGTGGTTGATCATTCATCATCAATGGCACGTCTGGTCCGCCGACGATCAATTCATTTCGCCAAACATCTAAAATCGCGCCATACACAGGCGTCCCATCGCAATAAACCCCGATCATCACTGCAAAGTTGGCTTTTTGTTTGACAAAGTTCATCGTGCCATCGATGGGATCGATGATGAACACTAAACCTTTCAGCCGATCGATTTTGGCTTCATGACCTTCTTCGCCTTCAATATGCGCGTCAGGATAAGCCGCCAAAATTTGCGTGACTAAAAATTGTTGATTCATCCGATCCACGTTAGTCACCAGATCTTTGCGCGAGGATTTGGTATTCACCGTTAATGGGGATTGCATCGCGAGTAAAATTTGTTGGCGACTGGCCGCTAACCACTGTCTGATATTTAAGTCGAGTTGCGCTAAGTCGATTTTCATGACAAATGAACCCGTACTTTTTGTTGAACGCCGGCGCGCGCCATTTTCACAACGGTATATAAGGAATAGCCACTGACGTCTTCAAAGTCGCGACCGAGTTGTTTTTCCGTGGCCTTATCTGGCACCACCGATTTGAAACCACGATATGCGGCCAATAAGTTGTCGCGGTCAACGCCATGTTCATAAGCATCTTCGACCAATTGATAAAAGGTGGTGACTTTGATCATGTCGTCAGTGGACCAATCCATGTCTAATGGGTATTGATAGTTAGGTTTCATGTTATTCTCCTTGAATCGCCGCCACTTGGGCAGCTTGGGTGGTTTGCACCGCTTCTAATGCGGCCATTTCAGCATCTGCGGCGGTCATTGGGGCTAACACTTGTGCCCCATCTTCATTGATCAATACTGGGATCGACCAAGCGGCAGCATCCGAAATCACCGTTAACGGCGCCAATAATGGTTGACCAAAAAATCCGGCCAAGACCCGCTGCACCAAAGCCGGCCAAAAAATTGCCGCCTCACCTTGCGCATATTCAGACACCGCTTCTGAAACTTGGGTGAGCAATGGGTTGGCCATACCATCAACTGGCGGCAATAACGCCAATAACGGGGTCGCCGCCACATAGGCTCGACTCCATAATAACACCGGTTGACTGGCTGTGCCGACTGCATATGCGGTCACTTGCCGCCGGGGCACCTTTAAAGCACTGGATACCAAGCGCTCAAAGCAAGCGCTCAGCCCAAAAGTCCCTAACCCGATCACAGTTTCTTTGGCCAATCCCGAAAAACGCTGCGCAAAATACGTCAACACCGCATCTTCATGAGCGGCGATCAAGACCTTCCCTTGAAAGCCTGCAGCCATCGCTGTGCTCATCACTTTGCGCAGTTGCTCCAACATGGTTTGTTGAAAATCTGACCCAGTGGCATCCCCAAAGTCAGTCACCACCAACGCATCGACTTCGCCCCAGCCTTTGGCGGTCAACTTGACGATCGGGTTGTGCCCCATTTGGCTCAACAGGTTTAAGCTTGCCTCTGCTGGTACGTCTGATGATAAAATGCTGAGTTCTAGTGGTAATGAACTTTCGATTAAGGTTTTAATGACGGCAGTCGTTAACTGACTTTGCCCACAAATCACGACTTTTCGCATGATCAACCTCCCAAGCTTATTATCTAGATTTTATCAAATTCTTAATCAGATTAAAAAGACACCACCGTTACAAAGTGCAGTCATTTTGACGAAAAAAACCTCATTACCTAACAATCAGGCATGAGGTTCATCACCAAAATCATCTAGACGTCCACGAGACTGGGTCTTGGTTGTATTGGAATGCAGATAACGTCGCTGCATGCCGAACATGGCCAACCAAGGAGTCTGAGTCAAAGTTCATTTCATTTTGCGTTTGTGGATCGACCGGCGTGCGGTTGCTTGACAAATGTGCAACCACTAAAGTCATTGGCGCAAACAACGCACGCAATCCGGCTTGCAAACCAGCCATGATCGCGATTGTTGGCCGGCTCATTAAAGCTGGCAGCAGTGCGTCTAAGCAAAAGCGAGACGCGCCAACTGCCGCAACCGTCACCGTAGCATCAGTCGTCAACACAGAACCGGCAATGGCAAGGTCACCTGCTGGGTTTAATCCGACTAAGCTGAGCAATCCTTTAAGTAACTTTGGCATAGCCACAGCGTCATCAGTCCAAACATCAACGGATAATACCATGCCAGCTTGGCCGACTAATTGATCCCCTGGCACTAATGCCGAAACTGGTTCGAGTCGGCTTAAGCCATCGCGGATCACCAACACTTTGGCATCTTGTTGATCAAATTGAGTAAAAAAGTGACGTAAGCTCAAGTTAGCACCCATTGCCAAACCTAAAACCATCAGCAAAAGCATCACAGCCAAGCCAGTGTGACCCAATAATGCAGTCACAACGCTGGCCCCTAAAGTCAACGCCAATACTGGCGTCCAAGCCAAGGAGAACTTAGCTTGAGGACTTTGGTGCAAAGCCATTTTTGCTTTGCGCACTTCTACGCGGGACAACCCGCTGTATTGTTGCATCTTCAGCATCGTTTTCACCTCTTGTCCGGAGGTTTGAGATGCGCCGATTATTTCATTAAATGAAGTGGTGGCACAATCACAAATCTTCCGGGATCTGCATTATCGGGACTACCACCATCAACTGCTGTTTGTAACATGTGCTCACCACCTTTCATTCACCGTCCGCCGGGAGCTAATTTTGCATTGCAGGTGTGCACCCCCACAATATAAAAAGCGCCCGCCGATTGAGCGCACGCAATTATTGCATCCCAATCGTGAAGTTTTAGCACTATACGCCTAGAAGAATTCTTCAGCTACGTTAACACAAACCTTATCGGTAAGCGTGGTTGACTCATTGGCATCTCTGGATGTTTCTGAGCAGCAGCATTGTTCGTATAGGAGCCTCGCCTAACGGAAAGCACCGTATTTGATTTACTTTCTTATTGTAACGGTTCAAGCCGGGTGTGTCAAGCGGTTTGGATGTCGATTGCGAGAACGGATAAATCCCAAGCCCCCAACAA
>CAKRHU010000143.1 GCA_934339215.1 uncultured Lacticaseibacillus sp. | reverse complement strand
AAACCAAAAGAAACTCATCACTGCCCAATTGAACAGATATTCAACGATGCTCGTGCCTTCATCTAACAATGCGTAACTGATCACAAATAGCAATAAGTTGACATACATATCGCCACCTTGTTGCACACTCACAGCCGCCCATTGTAAACCGATTGCCACCCCTAACATGATGCCAATGCGAATTGCAGTATTGAGTCCGCGCTTTTGCTAATTGCCATGCTCAGTCCGCAAGCGCTGATAAAAAGCGGAATCATAATAAGTTAAATAACCAGCCACGAAAAACACGGATAAAACCGTCCGGCCGATCCACATCCCAAACGCCATATGCGTCCCCCAAATCAACGTCTTTTGCATACACTTCTTTTAGTAAATCGCGTCATCACGCGCTTGTCAACGAAAAATCAGTTAGTTCAAAAAATAATTCAAGTATTTCAACACAGGTGTGCATCATGTTGATTGGTTCTCCACATTTCGCATGATTATTTACTTACATCTTCAAGGATTTGAGTTTTTACAGTTTTGCGGGGTAAATGCCATTGCGACCGCCCGATCAAAAAGCCAAACGGCGCGACGCGGTAACAAAACCATGCCAACCCAAAACTAAGCGCAACCACACCAGCAAAACCCAAGGGTAACGCCCATAACAATTGATGGGCTGACCACCCAGTTTGAGCCAATCCCCAACGTAGCGCCAGCAAGGCGAGAGTTTGATTCAAATACATCCCA
This sequence comes from uncultured Lacticaseibacillus sp., assembly GCA_934339215.1. Classification (GTDB taxonomy): domain Bacteria; phylum Bacillota; class Bacilli; order Lactobacillales; family Lactobacillaceae; genus Lacticaseibacillus. The sequence continues at coordinate 4,530 of CAKRHU010000143.1, read as the reverse complement.
AAACTAACGGTCGCAATATTGTGGATCATTTTCGCTACCCAATGTCCCTCATGCACTGATCGCCAAACGGCAAAACGTTGACCCAACCAATACATGGTCAAAATCATCGCGGTATCATAAATCAACATGTAAGGTTGGTGTGGGGATAAGGCATGTCCGCTGCTTAAATTAAGCACGCGTTGATTAAACCAACGATAATAAATCACGGTGCCAAGGCCTAAACTGATCGTGATTGGCACCAACAAGCCTGCCACTTGATTCAACCAAGCCATCACTGGTTGGCGATGCAACGCGACATACCCGCCGAGCACCACGTAAAACTGATACACGAACACATTGATCGAATATGCTTTAAACCAATACGGCCAATTGCTGGTATCCACACCCCACAAGCCATACTTGATCAAGGTGACCAAACTCAACTGGATCAAAAAGCTGATCACCACCAAGCGTAATTGATGGGCCTCAAAGCGATGAAATAACTTCACGATCAAAGGAAATAATAAGTACAGTTGCATCGTGATCAATAAATAGTACATATAAAAGTGATCGCCATGCAGGAGCATTTTCGGTAATTGGACCCAAGTGTCGTTGCCTTTGTTTAATGCGATCATCACCCCTAACAGCAGCGTGTTCCACATTAAATATGGCCACAAGACGCCGTTGTAGCGTTTCTTCAAAAATTTAGGCCAGTCATATTTTTCATAATAAATCATCATCAACACCAAACCAGTCATAAACATGAACCCCATCCGCGAAAAATGTCCGACCATGCGAATGCTGCGCAAGGCATAATACGGAGTGTGCCAATGATGCGCCATCAGACTGGTGAATTGATTGATCGTATGGTTCCAAAGCACCCCGCAGATGAAGAAAGCACGCATGAAATCCACTTCATGTAAATAAGGTCGTTTTACCATAAGTTCCTCCTGAAACGACAAAAAGCGGGCACCTGATAAGGCTACCCGCAATTTCCCGATTTGATTGCATTCAATATAGCGAAACTGGCTTAAATAGAACTTAAACCAAAAACTTTTCATTCTAACCAATTTCCACTAAACTGAAAGAAACTAGTTTTGGAAAGGACCCTATGTTAACTGATTTGATCGCGGCGATCACCCAAGCCGATACCCTCATCATTCATCGCCATATCAATCCAGACCCGGATGCGTTTGGTTCGCAAATGGGCTTGAAAGCCTTGCTTCAACATCAATTTCCCCAAAAACAAGTCTTCGCAGTTGGGGAATCACAGCCAAATTTAAACTGGATCGGCACGCCTGATATAATCGCTGACACCACTTACCAAGATGCCTTGGTCATTGTGATCGATACTGCTAACACTGCACGCATTGCTGACTCACGATACACCACTGGCAATCAGCTGATGAAAATCGATCATCACCCGGATCGCGAACCTTTTGGCGATTTATCTTATGTGGACACCGATGCCTCCAGTAGTTCAGAAATCGTCTTCGATTTGGCCCAGGCAGCAGGTTGGGCGTTGTCCCCTGAAGTGGCGCGGTGTTTATACGCTGGGATCTTGGGGGATACCGGACGCTTCATGTTCGATCTCACCACACCTAAAACCTTGCGCGTCGCCGCTGACTTGATGGCCCAAGGCATCGATGCGCCAGCGATTGCCCGCGCCGAAGATCAACTGACGCCGAACATAGCAAATTTGATCGGTTATGCCTTGCAACATACTGAAGTCACCTCAGCTGGTGCTGGGAGTTTTATTTTATCCACAGAAATCCGCGAAAAATTCGACGTGCCGTTAGGTTTGGAACAACTGGCGGTGAATTATGTGGGTAAGTTGACCACCATCGATGCTTGGATCATGTTTACGGAACGTCCAGATGGTCAATATCGCTGTGAATTGCGCAGCAAACATCAGCCGATCAATCAAATCGCTGTGGCCTTTGGTGGCGGTGGACACCCACTCGCTTCCGGTGCGGTGGCCAAAGACTTAGCCACTTGCCAACAAATGATCACGACATTAGATGATTTATTAAAGGAGAACGTCAAATGAAAACCGCCTATTTAGCCGAAAGCTGGTTCAACCCAGATCAGATCCGTTTATTGGATGCAGCGACCCCAAAACTGCAAGCGAATCCGACACTTGATTGGAATAATTCGTTCCGCCCACAAGAACACGCCTATCAAAACTGGACGCCTGCCGATCATCCTGACATGTTTGCCAATCCAGAATGGCAAATGGCGACTTTTCGCGAAGACGTGTCTGGCATCAATGCTTCAGATATCGTCGTCGCGTTATATGATCCCACGCCTCAAAACTCCGATCCTGGCGTTTTATGGGAAGTCGGTTATGCTTACGGTTTGAGCAAACCAGTGATCTTGGTCTTACCAGATGACTGCCAAACGGATCTGAACTTAATGCCCGCCCTTGGCGCTACTGCTGTGATTTCTGTCAAGGACTTAGCCAGTTTCAACTTTGATCAACCCCATTTGCGTCATTTTGAAGGTAGCGTTTATTAACTTTGGGAAAACTCTCCCAAACAAAAAACTTTTCCCCAACTGTTGAGGAAAAGTTTTTTGTTTTAGGCTTGCTGTGCGGTCAACGCTTGGGCTTTTTTGCCACCGAAGCTGATCAAGCGCATCGCGTTGAAGATCACGACTAGAATCGAGGCTTCATGGACAAACATGCCACTGGCCATATAGATGAAGCCTGCGATCAAGCCGATCAATAAGAATGCAACCACCGCAATGGCAATGGCGACATTTTCTCGGGTGTTCAACACCGTCTTTTTGGCTAAGCGATAAGCGTGATTCAACGCCGCAAAACTCGATTGCATCAACACGACATCAGAGGTTTCGATCGCCACATCAGTCCCAGAGCCCATCGCAATGCCAATATCAGCTGTCGCCAGAGATGGGGAATCATTGATCCCATCGCCAACAAAGGCAACGGTGCGGCCATCGGCTTTAAATTGTTGAACAAACGTGACTTTATCTTCTGGCATGAGTTCCGCATGCACTTCATCAATGCCTAATAAATTGGCAACATGTTCAGCCGTGGCTTGGTTATCCCCAGTTAACATCACCAAATGCTTAGCGCCAGCTTGCCGCAAGTTAGCAAGTTGATCTGCCATGCCTTCCCGAATTTGATCCGCGATGGCAAAAATACCTGCGATTTGATCATCAATGGCGACGATCACAGTCGATGCTCCGGCACTGGCGAGCTCGTGCAAGGAAGCGGCTTGTTCGTCCGTTAAATGCAAATCGTGAGCGGCGAGTAGTTTTGTATTCCCGGCGCAAACGTGATGGCCGTCAATGGTTGCGGCAATGCCTTGGCCTTTGATCGTATTGGAATCGGTGATGGTTAAACTTTGATAATCTTGACCTTGGTTGTCAGCATATTGCGTCAAAGCGCGACCCAATGGATGATCGGATAAGCTTTCAAGCGCAGCCGTTAAGCGAACCAGTTGATTTTCATCGTCTGTATAAGTTAACACTTGGTCGACTGCGGTTTTACCTGTGGTCAAGGTGCCAGTTTTATCAAAGACGAAGGTGTCGACTTTGGCAAAGGTATCCATCGCTTCGCCGCCTTTGACCAAGATCCCGCGCTTGGCGCCATTGCCGATTCCAGCAACATTAGACACCGGCGCGCCGATCACTAACGCCCCAGGGCAGCCGAGGACCAACACGGTGATCGCAGTCCGCAAGTCTTTGGTGAAAATGAAGACCAATGCGGCAAGGACTAAAACTGCCGGGGTATAGTACTGCGCGAAACGATCGATAAATTTTTCCGCATGGGACTTAGTGTCTTGCGCATCTTCAACTAATTCGACGATTTTAGCAAAAGTGGTATCATCGCCGACTTTGGTGGCTTCAACATCTAAAAAGCCATCGCTTAACATGGTACCAGAAAACACTTGATCGCCAACTTGTTTGGACACAGCACGCGATTCGCCAGTCACCGCAGCTTCATCGGCATAACCAGAACCGGAAACCACATTACCGTCAACTGGAATGGCGGCACCAGTTTTGACCCGGACGACATCCCCTTCATCGACATCATCGACATCGATTTCTTCAAGGCTACCGTCAGCTTGGACAACTTGGGCCGTAGTCGGCGCCATTTCAGTTAAACTCTTGATGGATTCGCGCGTTTTGGACAAGGTCTTTTGTTCCAAAAAGTTCCCGAATAAGAATAAGAACGTGACGATCGCAGATTCATTGTATTCGCCGATCACAAACGCCCCGATCACTGCCAGCGTGACCAGAAATTCAATGGAGATCACTTTCACGCGAATCGCTTGGTAAGCGTGCATGGCAATCGGCATTACCGCGATAATTGACGCTATGGCCAAGACGACCGCGTAAATCGTTGGCTGACCTAAGAATTTGGCAGCATAGCCGATCACGATCAAAGCGGCGGATAACCAGGTGATCGTGGTTTGGTTTTTTTGTAAGAATTGTTGGAATTTCATGATGTGCTTTCCCCTTTCACTCATTGACAAGTTCATTGTATGGCGGAAGCTGAAATTAAAACTTGACGCACATCAAGTT
>CAKRHU010000142.1 GCA_934339215.1 uncultured Lacticaseibacillus sp. | reverse complement strand
AAGGTTTGAAAGATTCCCAAGCTGGCTTGAAGAAAATCAAGAGTGGGTTGAATTCTGCGAACTCGCAATTGTCCAGTTCGGATACCAATAAACAAATCGCGCAAGTGCAAGAGCTTGCTGATGGCTCCAGCCAATTGCAAAAGGCTGTGAAGTCTTATACCAACGGCGTGTCTGAAGTGCAATCTGGCACTGCCCAAGTCGCTAGTGGGACTTCCACTGCTTCTAGTTCCGTGAAAACTGCCGCTTCTGGTGCCAGCCAAACCGCAAATGGTGCCAATACTTTGGCTTCTGGCGCAAGTCAAACTGCAAGTGGTGCCAGCGCTTTAGCCTCTGGCGCCAGCAAAACTGCCAGTGGGGCGAACACTTTGGCTTCAGGAGCCAGCCAAGCCGCTTCTGGCACCAGCTCATTAGCTAGTGGCGCGCAACAAGTTGCTTCTGGGACGAGTCAAGTGGCTAGCGCAGCCAAGCAAGTTGCCTCAGGGACGGATCAAGTTTCAACAGGGACTGCGGCTTTGAGCAAAGGCACCCAAACTTTGCAAAGCAGTACCTCTGGTTTAACCACGCAAATGAGTGAGTTAAGTGCTGGGACCAAGCAATTAGCTGAAGGTGCCAATACGATGAACTCACAAGTTGCTGCTTTGCAAAATCAAGCCAAAGCGTTAATCACCTTGATCACCAATACCCAAAACAAAGCGCTGATCACGGCATTGACGCCAACGATCGAAAGCAAAGTCAAGGCTTTAACTGATGCCATGGATCAACTTGCCACTGGCACCACAACGTTGAATGATAAAGTCACGGCTTCTGCTGCTCAACTGCCAGCGCTCACTTCTGGCGTTTCTAGCTTAACTTCAAATGCGGCCAAACTTGCTGCTGGGGCTGCTAAGACGAACGCTGGTGCGCAACAAACTGCTAGTGGTGCTGCCAAAGCCGCCGCTGGGGCGCAAACGGCGGCCAACGGTGCTAGTCAATTATCCAGCGCTTCTGGTCAATTGGTCAGCGGGGCTAATAGTTTAGCCTCTGGATCTAACCAAGTGGCCACTGGCGCCAACAGCTTATCGACTGCAACGGGCTCAGTTTCTAGCGGTGCCTCTAAAGTGGCCCAAGCCAACGCCAAGTTAGCCAGTGGCTTAAGTGCTTTGGCTACCGGCTCTGATACTTTGAATGCTGGGGCGCAAAAAGTCGCAGCTGGCGCCACCACGTTGAACAACAACTCGGCTGCGTTGAATTCAGGCGAAACCCAAGTCAACACCGGCGTTCAAGAACTCAACACGAAACTTTCCGGCATGACCAAGCAGTTGTCTGAATTAGGCACTGGCTTGACCGCTGCTGACAAGGGGTTATCAACGATCGCCAGTGGCTCTAAGACCATGCGTTCATACCTCTTAGAATTACAAAACTCCTACATGGGCAAAGATTTCTATTTGCCAAAAGCCTCGATTCACTCCAAAGCTTTCAAGCCAAGTTTGGACACTTACATGGCAGACGGCAAACACATCACGAGCTTCACAGTGGTGTTCAAAGGGGATCCAAACTCCACCAAAGCCAACAACCAATTCAAGACCATGAAGCGTGACTTAGACGCCAAGATGAAACATTCTGCGTTGAAAGGCAGTCAAGTGGCCATTGCTGGGCAAACCTCTCAAGATAATGATTTGAGAAGCTTAGCTAATGGCGACTTCCAACGCACCGCCACGATCATGTTGATCGGGATCGCGATTGCCTTGATTGTCGTCACCCAATCGATTCTCCAACCTTTGACCATTTTAGGCACGTTAGTCACCGCGTTCTTTGCTTCAATGGGCATCACCCGCTTGTTCTCCATGCATGTGCTGGGCGACAACTTATTGAGCTGGAACACACCGTTCTTTACCTTCATCATGTTGATGGCCTTAGGGGTCGATTACAGTATCTTCTTGATGATCCGCTTCAAAGATGACAAACAAGATCCCGATTTGCGTCAACGGATGCTTAAAGCGTCCACGACCATTGGCGCGGTGGTCTTGTCTGCCGCTGTGATCTTAGGTGGGACGTTTGCCGCGTTGATTCCAAGTGGCGTCACGACCTTGATTCAAGTCGCATTAGGCGTGATTTTCGGGTTGATCATTTTGGTCATCTTATTGCCAATTGCCATGAGCGGGTTGATTTCGTTGAACGAATGGCATGAACAAAAAGAACACGAAACTGAAGATTAATGAAGAAAGTCGGCACATGCCGGCTTTTTTTGTCGGGAAAATTTGCGTATACTTGAAAGCGTACCAGAAAGGATGTCCGCCTTGACTGAAATCAAATTGATCGCCTCAGATCTCGATCACACCTTATTAGATGAAGCCGGCCACTTGCCGCCGAACTTCTACGATACGATTCGCGCAGTTCACGATGCAGGGATGCATTTTGTCGCCGCGTCTGGTCGCCCGCTGTATACCTTGAAGCCAATGTTTGCGCCAGTGGCTGATGTCGTCAGCTTAGTCGCAGAAAATGGGGCTGTCGTCGTGCGCGATGGGGAAATGGTTTACGCGCAATTTATTCCCAAAGCGGATTATGTCCGCTTGACCAACTATACTTATGCCAAAAAACTCGGCGAACCGATTTTATGTGCGTTAGATACGGCTTATATTGCCAAATCTGCCGAACAATATCGTGATTATCTCGGCCAATTCTTTGCCAAACTTGAAGTGGTTGATGATCTCACCCAAGTTGACGCGCAAGTGGCCAAGTATTCGGTGTACTTCCCAGGTGGGGAAACGTATGACATTTTCGAACCGGATTACGCCACCCCATTTAAAGATGACTTCCATGTCACCATCGGCGGGGATTATTTCTTGGATATGATGCACGCTGATGTCGACAAAGGCCATGCCCTCACAGAACTTGGCAAACTCATTGACGTGACGCCTGATGAAATGGTGACTTTCGGCGATAACTTGAATGACACGGAAATGTTGACGATCGCTGGTCACAGTTTCGTGATGCAAGCAGGCCAAACAGAACTCGATAAAGTGGCAGATGAACGCATCGGTAGCAATTCCGATTATGCCGTCCAAAGTAAAATCAATGAAATTTTAGCGAAAGGTGGCCAATTATGAGTCGCATTGCAGTTTATTGTGGCGCCAATACCGGTAATGACCCAAAATATATCACCGCTGCGCGAGATTTAGGCAAATGGCTGGTCGCCAATGATCACAGTCTGGTTTATGGTGGCGGCGGTGTCGGTTTAATGGGCATCCTCGCCAAAACCGTGTTAATGCTTGACGGGCGCGTCACTGGCATCATGCCGGATAACTTATACAAGCGCGGTGCGGCGCTAGAAGAACTCGAGGATTTAGTGGTGGTGCCGAACATGGCAACGCGCAAAGCAGAAATGTTGCGCATGGCCAGTGGTTGCATTGCACTTCCTGGTGGTCCTGGGACGCTGGAAGAAATCAGTGAAGCCTTCTCTTGGGCGCGCGTCGGTGATAACGATGCGCCTTGTGCCTTTTATAATGTGTTCGGGTATTGGGATCCGTTGGCCGAGATGTTTGATAAAATGGTGGCCAATGAATTCTTGACGGCCGAACATCGCAGCAAGTTGTTGTTCTCTGATAACTTGGATGAAATCGGCGAATTCTTCAACACCTACACGCCACCAACGATTCGCAAATACTAGTCAGCGATTCAAAGAAATTGCCAACTTATCGTGAATTGACAGATAGTGTTGAAGCGGTTACAATTTGTCTCGTAATTAAATATTTGGTTCGTCTTCAGGGCAGGGTGCAATTCCCGACCGGCGGTGACAGTCCGCGACCCGCATGTTGTGTGCGGCTGACAAGGTGTGAATCCTTGACCGATAGTACAGTCTAGAGTAAAGAAGATAGAGCTTATTTGAATGAACATTCAAGTGAGGTCTGTTTGCCTTTGGGGAAACAGGCCTTTTTTGGCTCGACTGAAGCGACCACATGGAGGAATGTGCTATGTCTGGTTCTAAGGTGCACCGTTTAGTGGGGATCGCATTGCTGGCCGCAGTGGGATTCGTGTTACAAATGTTTTTGGCCTTTCCAATTTTGCCGGGATTTGATTTCTTGAAACTCGACTTATCGGATCTCACCGTGTTGATTGGCGGGCTGTTGTATGGCCCAGCTGGCGGGATCATGGTCGCGTTTGTGCGCTCGCTGTTACATTTTGTCATGACTGGTGGCGGGTTTGTGAACTTGATCGGCGATGGCACCGCGTTTGTTGCCAGTGTTTTGTTCATGTGGCCACCAGTGGCGTTAATGCATTCTAAAAACAGTTTATGGCGGCAAATCGCCGGGTTAGTCGGTGGGACGCTGACGTTGACTATCGTGATGGTCGTGTTGAACTGGTTGGTGCTGATGCCGGTGTACATGGCGGTGATGGGTTTTCACTTGGGGATGTCTTTGCTCAAGTACTGTGCCGTGGTCGTCGTGCCGTTCAACTTGATCAAAGGCACCACTGTTTCCATCGTTTTCTTCGCCTTAGCCAAAGCCTTGATGCCATGGCTGGACAAACAACACGCGATTCAAGCCAGCCGCTTGCAACATTCTGAATTAAAGTGAGCGCATACCCATTGAAAACCACGTGAAAACTGGTATACTAAACACATATATTCGGTGTTGAGAAAAAGAGTCGCAGCTGCGAGCTAAGCGAGTGAGGGATAGTGCAAGCCTCATGCTTTTAACTGTGAGGGGCATTTCGAACCGATCAATCAAGTGCACGGTGCAAGCCGTGAAGTAGGGTGGAACCGCGCGTAAGCGTCCCTATGTCAATTATTTGGCATAGTGGCGCTTTTTTGATTGGCACCGATGAAAATTAACTAACGCATGTCAGCCAGTAACTCATCAATTCGAACTGGCTGATCAAAGGAGATCCGACATGACCAAAAAAATGTCTGTCCAACAAATGATCCAGACCTTGCAAAAGTTCTGGGGCGACAAAGGTTGCATGCTGATGCAATCCTACGATACGGAAAAAGGCGCCGGTACCATGAGCCCTTACACCTTCTTGCGGGCGATCGGCCCAGAACCATGGGCTGCCGCTTACGTGGAACCATCCCGTCGACCAGCTGATGGCCGTTACGGTGAAAACCCAAACCGTTTGTACCAACATCATCAATTCCAAGTGGTGATCAAGCCGAGTCCTAAAGAAGTCCAAAACTACTACTTGGATTCCTTGCGTGCGTTAGGCATTGAACCTTTGGAACATGATATCCGCTTCGTTGAAGATAACTGGGAAAACCCATCCATGGGTTGTGCCGGTGTTGGTTGGGAAGTTTGGCTTGA
>CAKRHU010000141.1 GCA_934339215.1 uncultured Lacticaseibacillus sp. | reverse complement strand
GTCTTTAAAACCGACCGCGCGACAGTTGTTGACGGGAAGCTATGTTTGGATAAACCACAAGGATATGCAGGCGACTGGTATCCAATTGGTTTAGCAGAAGCGCCGAGGTGGGACGGCCCGATTCGCCAGGCTACGGTAAATCGCGATGCGGATGGCTACTATGCCAGCCTCAGTATTGAAGTCGACGAATCAAAACCTTTACCTAGCAATAAGCGCGTCTGCGGTGTTGATGCCAATATCGGCAAGTTTGTTTACAATGATGGCAATCAAACTAAAGCTATTCGGGTACTGACAGACCAATTAACCAGCCTCTATGCTCGCATCACCTTGTATCAACAGCGTCTTGCTCGTAAACGCAATGAGAATCCTAAAAACTTTCGATCAAACAACTATCGCGAAATGATAACCAAGTTGCAGCGCAGTTATCAGAAAGTCACCCGGGTTCAAAATGACCTGATGCAAAAGTTTACGACGCAGCTGATTCAGGATAACGGCACGATTGCCATTGAGGACTTAGATGCGCAACGCATGAAGATGAACAAGCATCTTGCGAAGAACCTGCATCGCTCACAGTTTGGACGCTTCAAACAGTTGTTGCAGTATAAAGCTGAATGGTATGGCCGCGAGTTGGTGATGGTCGATCGTTATTATCCAAGCACGCAACGTTGTAGTCAGTGCGGTGAGATTAAAGTTGGCGTGGAAAAGTTGACGTTAGCTGGTAATGCCTTGCATCATACGAAACATCACGAGTATTACTGTTATGCATGTGGCGCGCGCTTAGAGCGTGATGCTAACGCGGTACAGAATTTAATTCAATACGCTAAGGGGTAGGCTATACCCTTAAGGTTCAGGAGTCAGTCCATGTTGCCAAAACTTGTCTTGCGGTAAGAATACTGATGTTAACGGGACCAAATGAAACCAGAATGGACAACTAAGAAAGGAAATATATAATCCTTTGCTAGTGTCATTGGACATTCTTCCACGTTTTATATAGCAGGTCATGTGATGCCAACTGCCACCTTTTATCGTTTGCCGACGCCTAAGCGTGCTCGAATCGTACAAGCAGCGTACACCGAATTTGCGCGCGCGCCATTTCCTGATGCCAGCGTTTCAAATATTATTCGCCAAGCGCAAGTCGCGCATGGAAGTTTCTATCAATATTTTCAAGACAAAGCCGACATTTTTGACTATTTACTGAGCTTACAGCAAAATCACAACATCGCTTGGATGCGTGAAGTGTTAGATCAGGAAGATAACGACTTTTTTGCCGCGATTGCGATCGTCTTTGACCGGTTGATCGATACCTTGGTCAGTGGGCCTTATGCACCATTTTATGCCAATGTGTTTGATTACTTGCACGAACAGTCGCCGGATTTCTTGAAGCAACAGCCGCAAACTGGCGCTGCCTTGTATTTGCGTGATCATCTCGACCGCAGTCGGCTGAAGGTCAACAGCGATGAAGAGGTTGAACTATTAATTTGGCAGGTGGTGGGGATGTTTGTCCAAACCATGACTGGCTATTATCAACGCACAGAAAACCAGGGTTCAGCCGCGGATTTGAAACAACAAGTGGCCCGGCAGTTGACTTGGATTGCCCAAGGGTGTGAACAAGCTTAATATTAATCAGAAAATTTTGGCTCAAGCAATTGCTTGGGTCTTTTTTGTCGTCGCGTCATATTATATTCAGTGCCAATTTCAGACGCTCACAAATTCAGGTTTCTAAAGATACCCGAATGATTTCGGATGAAAGCTTAAAAAATTCTGATTACAACGGTCACTTAGCATTGGGTTGTGACGTGGGGGTGACTGTTTAAGAATAGTGAACAAATTGCGCGTCAATTCACGATCAACAATTTTTTCAGGATGTAAAGGCCTAGTCTTTTGCGTTCCTTGCATATCTGCAATCGGCAATTTGTTCCTGATTCGAGGAACCAATTCAAATCTGTATAAGAATTCTTATAAAATCTGAACGCCGTATAACATGTACATGACTTATATTTTTATTAATAAAACGTGCGGAAACTGCGGGTGGGGGCGCGCAGCCGCTTTAAGGAGAATGGGTATGACAAAACGAATTGATATGGTGGGCCAACGTTTTGGCCGGTTAGTGGTCACCGCTTATGCAGGGCGAGACCATCATAATGGGAATGCATTGTGGGAATGTGCATGTGATTGTGGCAATACCGTGGTCACAGACGGCTATCGCTTGCGCCATGGTAGCACCAGCTCTTGTGGCTGTTGGCGGCGGGAAGTCAGTGTGGTCAACGCGCATAAAAACCCCGCCTTTGTGGCGCACATCGGTTCTCGTGCTGGCTTTGGCATTCACGATGGCGTCAACTTACAAGCGTCATTGATCCCACGGCGTAACAATCGTTCAGGGGTACCAGGCGTTTCGTTTGATAAGACGTCAGCACATTGGGTAGCGCGCTTGATGTTGCGAGGGCATTACGTCTTAAACCAAATGTTCGTGAACTATAGCGATGCTGTCGCCGCGCGTCGGGCTGCTGAACAACGCTTCTTAACTCCGGAAGTTGAGCGTCAATTGGATGCGGCGCCGGATTCCCGGAGTTTACAGCGGGTCTTGGCCGTCGTTGCCGCCCGCAAGCAATAATGCGCCGTTGGTGGCGTTTCTGGAAGAAACCAGCCTCGGTTTGGTTGACGCCAGAAGCGATTCAAGCCACGATGCCACCAAATTCTCGCAGCGTGATCGTGCATTTCGGTGCTGAAGATCACACCGATCACTTTTATTGGCAGTTGCGCCGCCATGATCACATTAAAGATTTAGCCATTCGAGCCCTGCGATTGACCGATCGGCAGCAGCCTTTGCCACTTGACGCCAAGGCCGTACAGCGTTTTCTTGAGGCGGTTGACGTCAATTCGTTAGTGCCGCTGTATTTGTTACAAGTGCCAGTGTCGGCGATTGCTTCCGGGGTGCTGGCACAACTCAGCGGCAACACGGTGTCTTCACCTGTTAAAGTGATCAACTTGGTGATGCCAGCACAAGTCATGTACGACTTTCTTGCTAACGGGGCCAGCGATGATGCATCATTGCCCGTTAGCGTGGGTGAATTGTTAGATGGCTGGCCGATGAAGTACAGCCAATCTTTGGAGGCCTTTTTACAAGGGGGTGCGCAATGCGTTTTACGCTCGGTGGTGCCATTGCCGATGGAAGATGAAGTGCAAGTCGAGAATTGGCAACAAGTGGACGGTTCAATCACGAAATTGTTTGATGTGCCCTTGCGACAAGCGGCGACGACGGATAAGTTGGCAACATTTATGTTTACTGATATTGAATAGCAAAAGGAGGTGGGGACTTTGATCGATTATGGGGAATTGTTTTTGGAACGAGCTGATTGGTTAAAGTACCAACTCTATGTGATGTTATCGCGGCCTTACGTTAAAGATGTGACCATCACCGATTTGGCGGTGATGATGAACAGTAAGTATCAACCGACTTATAACGTGTTTCAAGAATTATTAGATGATCTTGTCGACTTATCCGGCGAACCGCGAGAAAAAGTGCGCACGGCGATGTTAGCGGGCGTGGATCTGCCGTTGAGCTTGGATGCTTACCGCGCTGATTTGATTCAAAATTCACTGGTTTATCGCATTGTCGATTACGTGATCAAATCGCCAAGTCCTGGTGCCAGTCAATTCTGTGATCAAGAATTTGTCAGCCGCTCGACGATTTCACGTAAGCTCAAGCCATTGAATGCTTTATTGAAACAATATGGGTTAAAATTCAAACTTGCTAAGTTTGCTTTTGATGGCAATGAAATCAACATTCGTAATTTTTTGTTCACCGTGTATTGGTGGGCTTATCGCGGGACGATGTGGCCGTTTGCAACCGTTGATCAACAGCAACTGGAAACTGAATTTGCGGCGATCACGATCGTACCAGATCGGCCACTCACACATTTGCAACAATTATATTTTCTCGCGATCAGTCATTTGCGCGTGGGTAAACAAGCCCGGATTAAACCCACTGCCAACTTGCAATGGTTGGATACCAAGATCAATCGCCATAACCTACGCCTTGGATCCATTCGGCCACCGTTGACGGGTTTGGATGTGACGGCGTTTAACTTCTTTCAAATCAGTCAGGCGCGCTTTGATGTCCGGACCAGACGCCCAGAATCTGCGGCAGTCGAAATGGATCTGATGTTTGATGATCAAACCTCAGTGGTCATGAATGACCTCGTCGCAGCCGTGTATCAGCCAGCCTGTGGTGATATCGATGACGACTTATACTTAAACTTATTACGAGTGGTCAGTGGGTTCTTGATTTGTTCAGGCCCGGTGCCACAAGCCCAAGATTATGTGGGCGGTGCGGCTTTGAACATCTCGGATGAAATTCAACAACTATTGAAGTCAGCCGTTGCGACTTTGCCAGAGGCGAAAGTGTTTAACGTGTTTCGCGATTTTGAAAGTCGCTTGATCAGCTTGATCGGACCGCTGATTGCGCCTTACTTGAGCAATGTGCAACAACATCGCCGTCTGCAAGTTCGCTTGGCGGTGGAACCGATGACGGAAGGCCTGCGTGAATTGCGTGAATTTGTCAATTGTGTGCCGTGGGTCGCCAGCGTCAGTAACACCACTTGAGACTTGACGATCGGCAACCGCGATTCCTTACAAACCGTGCAGCCGGATTTCTCCTGGTATGCCAACGCCTTAGAGTTGTCGTCCTATCGGGAAAGTTTGATCCACACCTTAGTCACCAAGCAATCGCAACTGAATGCCGTTTGATTAAAAGGAGGCGTATCCAGCCTCCTTTTTAAATAGGTAAGATTTCAGCACTAACACGAAAAATCACAGTATCCTCTAACTTATCTTCTGATATCTGGGTTACAACATCTGCGTGGATTTAAAGGGCGTAAACGTTTCGACAACAATATCCAACTGATGAAGACCCGTGATTTCCCGATTTAGAAATAGAAAATTGAATTTAAAGAACTATACTTTCCAAATATTCGAAAGCATTTTATGAAATCATGAATATTTTGTGACGATATTGTGGATATACTAAAAGCATAAATTAAATATTTAAAACTTGTTCGATCAATGAACAAGTGTTGGGCATCACACTTAAGCAAAATGGAGGAATCTATCATGACCAACAAAACTAAATTATCCGCAGCCGCATTATTCTCAGCTTTGGTATTAGGCGGGACCTTCGCGACTAGCACGGTATTTGCCGCTGGGCAAGCTGGGCCTAATCCAGATAACGGTGGTAGCGTTGTCGAAACTGGGCACGCATATGCAACCTTTACGCGTAATGGTGGT
>CAKRHU010000140.1 GCA_934339215.1 uncultured Lacticaseibacillus sp. | reverse complement strand
ACATCAACCATATTTAGTTCCCCCGAACCCTTTATTTTTTATGTGGCGAAAAACACACCATATGAATGTATCATAAATTCGTTTACGTAGATACTACTATTTGATATGGTGACGCTGGTACCAGACACTGAACATGCCACATCCCCTCCTTTCACACTTGCTAGGCATCGCGACAACTAACTGAATTGTCCAATCGAAATTTAATTCTTGACGCAAATTCTCGCCTGAAAGTATCAAACGCCCCTTTTTTGCGTATATATATAGTGAACGCAAAAAAGGGGGAATGAAAAATGTCAGATCTCACCGATGTGGTAGCAGAATATGCCACTGATTTGATCGACTTGCTGCCAGTAATCAGCTTAAAAGATTTCCTGCACTGGTATCAGCAAAACGTCGATCCCGAATTTCAGCCACCACCCGCCAAAGCCAAGCGGGCGTTGTTTGCTGAAGTCGCGCTGAGCTTAGTGCAAGCTGACCCCGCCAACTTGTTACAATTCTTCGACGCTGAACCTGAAACGATCCCAGAGCTTGAAGCCAATCATTGGCCCTTTGCCATGAGTTACGATCAGCGACACTTGTTGACG
Source organism: uncultured Lacticaseibacillus sp. (assembly GCA_934339215.1). GTDB lineage: Bacteria > Bacillota > Bacilli > Lactobacillales > Lactobacillaceae > Lacticaseibacillus. The sequence goes on along the minus strand of CAKRHU010000140.1, from coordinate 4,727 downwards.
GCTACCAGCCACTTGCCTGTCGCCTCAACGCGCCAAGCCCATTTATATGGTAACGATGTGCTCGTACCTGCGTATTCTGTGCTGGAAATTTTCCGATTACAACTGCTTGGCGCAGAGGGTCGCAAAACCTTGCTCACCAAAGCCCGCCAAGAAGCCAAGTTGTTGCCGGCTTACCAAGCAGCCCAAGCCCAACGCAAGCAACAACAGCTCGAACACCGCCAGCAGCGCGCCAACTTGAAGGCTGCCTTTTGGCAAAGTGTGGAAGCCTTACGTCAAAAAGTCCCACCAGCAGAGCAGCCGCTATTTCAATTAGCCTTTTGGACTCAGCAGATCAACCAAGTGCAAAAATATTGGCAACTGCACACCACGGATAAAAGCCACGCCATGGCCGACTACTATCATCTCAAAGGCTTGGCGATCGCGGAATTTTTGGAAAGTGACGACGCCCACATCAAACACGGCTTTTATCGGCCGAAGCAAGCCGATCGCTTTTATGTGTCGTTGTGTACGGAACATTTTGAAGCTTACCAACTCGAAACCGACTACAGCATCCCTGTGTACTTGTACTATCAAGAACACCGCGCGGCGATCGACGCCTGCCCGATGTGCCAAGTGTCGATCACCAAAGATTACTACGCACTGTACTTCACCCAAGTTAAAAATACGGACTTCACCTTCTCGTTTCACACGCCTTACCCATTAGGCAATCATCTTTATGGGCCGGTGAATCAGTATCCGCGCGTTCATCACCAACCAAATGTCGACGGCGACTTCACCTTCGGGCATGCGATGGATCGCGAACTACTACGGGCAGTGGGCGAAAAAAATATCTTAGCGGAATTCCAACAAGCTCGCTTAGCGTTCGGCGAGCTGTAATCGTCGCGCCTTGAAAAACAACGCCGACACAGGTAGCTTAACCCGTTTTTCAAAGCGCTGGTACAAAAATATCCCCAGACGTAAGCGTCTGAGGATACATAATTACGATTGGTCGACATCTCGATGCCGCGTCAAGTTGATACGGTGCTTAGCTTGCATCACTTTCAACGGATCTAAGCCAAGCTTGGCGCACATGTCAAACGTATAGATCAACACGTCAGCCAACTCTTCTGCTGTATGTGCCTTTTCCTCATCGGACAATGGCTCGCCAACGTCTTTCCAAGTGAAAATGTCCATCACTTCGCTGGCTTCAACGTTCAACGCCATCGCCAAATTTTTCAGGTCATGATGCCAGCCACGACTTTGGCGATCTTTAACTAACGCTTGGATCATTTCCGCAATCGCTTTGTCGCTGGTTTCGTCGAGCAACAACGCTTGGCCGTGGTGCTTAGGATCTAAGTTGTGGATTTTTCCGTTCATTGGTTTGGGCCCCTTTTAATTCACGATGGGGTCTATGATACACCTTTAGAACTGGGAAAACATGGTCGAGATTTGGCCGTACTCCGCCGCAGACAAATGTACGTCTTGCGCTTTAACATTGGCCAACACTTGTTCAGGCACCCGCGCGCCTGGGATCACCGTGGCGATTTGGGCATTTTGCAAGTACCAAGCCAAAATGATCTGCGCAATCGTCGCTTGATGCAAGTCAGCCATATGCTTGATCTGCGTCAGCGCCGTCATGATTTGTTGATACTGTGCTGGCGTGAATTGTTTGAACCTGTCAGCGTCGGCCTGCGTATATTTCCCCGTCAACAAGCCTGACGCCAGTGGGAAGTATGGGACAAAGTCGATGTTGTGCGCGCTTAAGTAGGGCCAAAGCGTGGTTTCAAGTTCGCGATGCACTAAGCTGTAATGGTCTTCCACCACATCGACAAAGCCATCAAGGTTAGCTTCTTTGACTTGATCCAAGGAGAAATTCGACACCCCAATGGCGCGAATTTTGCCAGCGGTCTTGAGTTTTTGCAAAGCAGCAACAGCTAAGTTCTTTGGCGTGTCGGCGTCTGGAAAATGAATATAAAAAATATCCAAGTAATCTGTTTGCAGGCGCGCCAAGGCGTCATCCACGGCTTTGGTTAAAAAGCTGGGCGTGTTGTTAGGTTTGAAATCATTGGAAGGATCTTGCGCAGCTTTGGTAGCGATCAAGACTTTACTGCGATCATAGTCTTTCAAGACGTTGCCGATAATTTCTTCTGAGCGCCCTTTGCCATAAATAAACGCTGTATCTAACAACGTGATCCCAGAATCCAAGGCTTGGCGAACCACTGCTTCACCGTCTTCATCGTTTAAGTTGGCAAATAAGTTATGGCCGCCGACTTTGTTGGTGCCTAAACCAAATTTGGGTAAGTTGAGTTTTTCTGTTGGCATGTGTCTTCCCTCCTACGAGCGCTTTTTCACCTACATATTGTAAGCTTATTTTGCCAGTTTGAAAAGCCACGACAACCTAATCGATCACTTGTAAGTGATTTTCACGGGCCCAATCTAAGGCAAGCTGCTTGTAGGCCGCTTCCTGAAAGGCATACCAAGCCTCTTCAATGCCCAGTTCGATCACGCCGTCTTTGAACCGGCGATATGGTTTGCGCCCATGAAGTCGGTTCAATAGGAAATTAATTTGTTTATCGTCTTGCAACTGATCGACAAAATCAAACATGATCTGGCGGTCATTAATGTCCCACTGATTCGGCAAAGCGATCACGTCTTCGACTTCTGGATCAAATTCCGGTTCCATTTCCTGATAGAAATCCTCATCATCCATTTCGACTGTACCGGTTTTGACGCGGTAAAAATACCCATAATCCGAGTTGGTAAAGTCTAAGCCTTCCATGATATCCTCTAACTTTACTTGCATGTTGACCCCTCCTTTTGTGCTATTGTAACCATTTTCTGTTAGGATAGCGAGGGAGGGGATGCTGATGCAAAAGTTGTTGAAACCAACCATTCAGCCTTTGATGCCCGTGGTGTTGCTCGGCACTAGCGTCAAAGCGTTGCTGCTGGGTGTTTTTTCAGATGAAGGCTTCTTTGCACAAGTTTTTGATATACCCAAATGGTTGCCAGGATTTCAGCTATTACATGAAGGGTTGGCCTTGCTGACAACTTACACCATCGGCTTGTTGGGGCTATTAATGGCGATTTTTGCCGCACGGGCTTGCGCCAAGCAAAACCGCCAACTCGCCAGTATTGTTGCTGGCATTGGTGACTTGATTTTAAATACGACGCGCATGAATACCTTTAGTCTGGCGATCGGCACTGACGGCATCCTTTTGGGCTTATTATTTGGCTGGCTGGTCGGCTTTGGCTTCAACCATTTGCCGAAAGCCTGGGCCTTTGGTGGAACGCTTTTGACCACAGTCGGATTGCGCCTAGGCTGGACGCACCTCGTCCAAGCGCAAGTGAGCACCCTTGGCGCCCCGCGCGGCGCTTGGCTGATCTGGATCAATGGCGCATTAGGGTGGCTTGGGGTGCCAACGCCGATCGATCCGATGACGCCAATGTTAACCAGTCCTCAAGATACCGCCAATCTCAAAGCAGCCCTCGCCCATCACGCGCTGGTCAATCCGTTCACGATTGGCACCGTGTATCGCCCTTATGCGATGCTTGGCGGCGTGGGGATGACGTTGGGTTTGATCATCGCCATTTTATTGATCGATCAGCGCGCAGACAAACGGCGCTTAGCTTGGTGGAGTTTGCCGCTGAGCTTGGTGAATTTGAATTTGCCGTTAATGCTGGGCTACCGCATTTGGTTAAATCCGATCATGTTGATCCCCTACGTCAGCGCACCATTGGCCAGTTGCGCGATCGCATGGAGTGCGTTGAAACTACACTTGATCAACGCTTCGGTATATCAAGTGCCGCCAACCACGCCAGGTCCGATGATTGCTTGGCTCACCACCAACGGCAATTGGCCGGCGCTGATCGTCGCCTTATTATGCTTGTTGGTATCCGTCTTCATTTACTTGCCTTTTGTCAAAAAGGTTGCTGGAGGTGAGCCACTTGGCTAAATGGGTTCGCTACTTAAGCTTTGGCGGGTTGTTATTGGCTGTTTGCCTCGCCTTGTTTATCCCTGCCACCACTTGGATGCACCACCAAGTTCGCAACGCGCAAGTCGTCCATGATTCCCGCATGGCGCCGATCATTTTAGTCCCAGGCAGCTCTGCCACGCAAAATCGCTTTAACAGCTTAGTCACCACTTTAAACCAGCGCACCAATGGTCACAGTTTACTCAAAGTCACCGTGAAAACCGACGGCACTGTCAAAACGCAAGGTCGTATTGCACCGCGTGACGTCGAGCCTTATATTGTGATTGCCTTTGAAAACAATCAAGACGGTTACAACAACATCAAAAAACAAGCCCGCTGGTTTGATCTCGCGTTTAATCAGCTCGCCACCAAATACCATTTCAATCGTTTTAACGCCATCGGCCACAGTAATGGCGGCTTGATCCTCACCTTATTTCTCGCCAAGTATTATCAACAATCAGCGGTGACGATGAACAAATTGATGACCATCGGTACGCCGTATAACTTGGAAGAAAGCAATCCGCACAACCGCACCCAAATGTTGGCCGACTTGATCAAAGCCCGCAAACAACTCCCGAAAAATCTGACGGTATACTCGCTGGCTGGCACGCAAACTTATGATGGGGACGGCATCGTGCCACTGGCTTCAGTGGAATGTGGGAAATACATTTTTCAAAACCAAGTCAAACACTATACGCAAATCACGGTATCTGGGGATGACGCCAGCCACTCCGACTTGCCGCAAAATCAAGAAATTGAAGGCTACATTCAACAATA
>CAKRHU010000139.1 GCA_934339215.1 uncultured Lacticaseibacillus sp. | reverse complement strand
TTGTTTTCGGAAAAAGGGTTTGAAAATACCTCAACCGCCGATATCGCCAAGCGGGCGCATGTGGCTGAAGGCACCGTGTATAAACATTTCAGAACCAAAGAAGACATCTTAACTGCGATTTTAAAGCCAATGACGGATACGGTGGTACCAGAAGTCGCCGCAGAATTCGTCGATCAAATTGAACCGGATCGGTTTGACACCTTAGAGGCATTATTGCGCTTTGTCGTCGCCGACCGCTTACAGTTTGCCTTAGACAATCGCGCGATCATCCGCGTCTTTGCCCAACAAGCATTCGTGCGCCAAGACTTGTTGCAAAATGTGCGCAACGCACTTCATACCCAATTTGGACATGGCTTTTTGCCGGCGTTGCATCAATTTCAAGCACGTGGGGAAATGGTCAAATGGGATGATTTGCGGATCTTTCGCTTATTTGGCAGTACGGTGTTGGGCTACGCGCTGCCTGTGGTGATGATGCCGGCCGGTGCCGTGACTTTTGATTTTGAAAAATCGACTAATGAAATTGTCGAAACCTTGTTGAAAGCATTCAGGGCTTAGGAGGCGTACATGTCAGACAAAACCTTTTGGCCCGATTCAGATCCACTGCTACGCAAATATTACGATAAAGAATGGGGCGTACCCGTTCATGACGATCGAAAACTTTTCGAGTTGCTGACGCTGGAAGGTATGCAAGCAGGACTGTCATGGCTGACGGTGTTGCGCAAGCGCGAGGCTTTTGTTGACGCGTTTCATCAATTCGACATCGAGACTGTTGTCAAGATGTCTTCAACAGACGTCGATGTTTTGATGGAAAATCCAGGCTTGATCCGCAGTCGCAATAAACTCAACAGTGTCATCACCAATGCCCAAGCGATTCAAAAGGTGCAAGCCGAGTTCGGCAGCTTTGATGAATTTCTCTGGCAGTTCGTCGATCACAGCCCCATCGTCAATCATCCAAAATCAAACGCCGACATCCCCGCCCAAACTGAGCTTTCACAAATTGTCGCCAAAGCGCTGAAAAAACGTGGCTTCAAGTTTGTGGGACCAGTGATCACTTACAGCTTCTTGCAAGCGGCAGGACTGGTGAATGACCGTTTCTAACTGCACCCAAAAGGCCGTCGAAATTTTCGACGGCCTTTTGGGTTGCTTTAGTCTTCGTCGAGCTACGCCAAGCAACGCTGACACGTCTAGCGACGAAAAAGCGCTCGAGGAAAATTCACCTCAAGCACTTTTTCTAGGCTACCTGGTCAGCTAAAACCGCTTGGCTGCGCTCTGGGCTTAATGTTGCAGTTTTCTGGTAATGATATCCCCAACGAATTGGAAAATGAAAACCATGACCAAGATCAGGATGGTCGCGACCCAAACGACATCGTTTTGGAAGCGTTGGTAACCCATGGCAATGGCCATGTTCCCTAAACCACCACCACCAACGGCACCAGCCATGGCGGTTAAGCCGACCACAGAAATCACCGTCAGCACAGTGACGCGGACTAATTCACCTAAGCCTTCACGCAAGTACACGCGAAAGACGATACCCATCGGACTGATGCCCATGGCTTCCGCCGCTTCGATCACGCCAGGGTCAACCGTGACCAAGGCATTCTGCACTTGGCGCGCGAAGAATGGCGCCGTGCCAGCGATCAACGGGACTAAGGCCGCAGTAGCGCCGATCCCAGTGCCGACGATGGCATGGGTCACCGGATACATCACCGCCAGCAAAATGATAAATGGAATCGCCCGGAAAATGTTGACGATTTTATCCAAAATGAAATACGCCACACGGTTTTGCAACAAGCCATGGTCATCCCACAAGACTAACAAAACCCCTAAGATCAAGCCGAGAATTGCGGACACGATCATGGTGACAATGGTCATGTACAACGTTTGCCAAATGGCTTGCACAAAGCCGCCATCGCCATTCCAAATCGGCACAACGTTTGGTAAATAGTGTTCAAAAAAGCTCATTATTCTGCCTCCGTGGTAATGTGTTGCACTTGCACATCGTTGTCAGCCAAGTACTTGAAGGTGCGATCGATGTCGGCTTGCGAACCTGACAACACCACGATCAAGTTCCCAAATGGCGTGCCTTGCAAGATTTGAATGTCCCCGAACAAAATGTTGGCGGTGACGTTGAAATCTTTGTACAGCGTGGCCACTAAGGGTTGGTCAGTGGACGCGCCTAAATAAGTCAAGCGCACCAACTGGTCGGCACCTTGTAAGTGCGCTACAGCTGGTTGCTTGCGTACGGATTCGATGGCCGCATCCAATTGCAAGGTGGTATCGATGAAGTCTTTGGTCAATTGTTCTTGCGGCTTGGCAAAGATGTCCAACAAACTGCCGCGTTCAATGATCCGCCCGGCATCCATCACTGCCACTTTATTGCAGATCTGTTTGACAGCTTCCATTTCATGGGTGATCAACACAATAGTCAAGCCCAAGGTTTCGTTGAGTTCTTTCAACAAGTCCAAAATGGAACTGGTGGTTTTTGGATCAAGTGCTGAAGTGGCTTCATCGGAAATCAGAATTTCTGGATCTGATGCTAGTGCCCGGGCAATGCCGACACGCTGCTTTTGACCACCAGATAATTCAGTTGGAAAAGCCGTTGCCCGATTTTCCAAGCCGACCAGCTTCAACATTTCCTGCACTTTTTTGTCGATTTCAGCTTTTGGTTTAATGCCTTTTAATGGGAAAGCGACGTTGTCCGCGATGGTCAATGAGTTCATCAAGTTGAAGTGCTGGAAGATCATGCCGATACGCTTGCGTTCCCCGCGCAATTGCTTAGGGCTTAGCGCCAACATGTCTTCGCCTAACACGTTCACCGCACCGCTAGTTGGACGTTGCAGTAAGTTGATGGTGCGCACCAACGTTGATTTGCCGGCGCCAGAGTAGCCAACCACCCCATAAATATCCCCGCGTTCAACGGTGAGATCCACGTGATCGACCGCGTGGACACTACGGTTTTTTTCACGAAATTGTACATCCACGTCGCTTAACGTGATGACTGCTTCTTTTGCCATGCATTCTTCCTCGTTTCTTATCGTCGCATTTTACAAACGAAAGCGGCACAACATTGCGTGCCGCTCAGCGTTATCTAGTTTACCACAATCGCAAGCTGTTGCGACAGGTGCAAAAATTTGTGGTCGTCACGCTACGTCGAGTTTCGCAGACCAACGTGATCACGTGGAAGTTGACTCGCACGTCTGACAAAGTGCGTCACCCGCACAAGCCAGCTTCCACTCATCACTAAGTTCGGTCTGCGCCACTCTGGTCTACTTCCAAGCTGGCACCGTGGTCCCTTTATAAACTTTCTTCATCAGCTTAGCCGTTTCTTTGGTTTGATAAGCCTTGACGATTTTTTGATACGTCTTGTTCTTCTTATCCTTCGCCGATTTAGCCGAAATGAAGTTGATATATGGGCTGGACTTGTCGGTGATTTTTTCCACCGCGATGGAATCTTTGATCTTCAGCTTGGCTGCAGCGGCGATATCGTTGTTGACAACGGCAGCGGCGACGTCATTCATTGAGCGCGCGGTTTGGGCGGAATCCAGTGGCTTGATCTGCAAGTTCAACTTGTTTTCCGTGATATCAGCCGTTGATGGGCTCTTCACACCAGCTTTGAGCTTGATGACTTTTTCTTGGGCCAAAAGGTTCAACGCCCGGCCTTCGTTAGACGCATCGTTTGGCACAGAAACCGTGTCCCCTTTTTTCAAATCATCGAGGGATTTGATTTTGGTGGAGTAAGCGCGGATCGGGCCGAGGTAAGTGTCGCCGATGGAGACGATCTTGGTGCCATGCTTTTTGTTCCAATCATCCAAGAAGGTGTAGTTTTGGAACGCATTCAAGTCAACGTCGCCATCTTGCAGCGCTTTGTTTGGCGTGTTGTAATCGGTGAATTGCACCAACTTGATGTTGACGCCTTGTTTCTTCAATCGTTTTTGAATGTTGGTCCAGATCTCCACGTCATTGCTCATGATGCCGACTTTGACCGTTTTATCAGCAGAACTTGAACTGCTGGAATTCCCGCAAGCGGCAAGGGCTAAAACTGGTAAGGCCACAGCAACTGTGGCAATAATTTTCTTCCATAACTTCATAAGCAATAACCTTCTTTTTTTAATTGGACTTTGTTTCGTCGCGCTACGCTCTGTAGTTTACTTCCAGGCTGGAACTGTGGAGCCTTTGTAGTACTTCTTCATTAACTTTTCAGTTTGGCTAGTTTGGTAAGCCTTGACGATTTTCTTGTAAGTGGCGTTCTTCTTGTCTTTCTTGGAAGCGGCGGCAATGATGTTGATAAATGGTGCAGAGTTCTTGCCGATCTTTTCAACGGAGATGGCTTTGCTTGGCGTGAGCTTTGCGGCAGCGGCGATATCGTTGTTGACGATGGCAGCGTCCACATCATTCATGGAGCGAGCAGTTTGGGCAGCATCGAGTTCAGTGATCTTCAAGTTCAACTTGTTTTCCGTAATGTCACGAGTGGTTGGGTTCGTCACACCGGACTTAAGCTTGATAATCCCTTTTTGTTCGAGGAGTTGTAAGGCACGGCCTTCGTTGGCTGCGTCGTTAGGAACCGAAACTGTGTCGCCTTTCTTCAAAGCGGATAAGGATTTGATTTTGTTGGAGTAAGCACGCATTGGGCCGAGGTAAGTGTTCCCAACAGAGGTGATCGTGTCTTTATGCTTCTTGTTCCAAGCGTCCATGAATTGAACGGTTTGGAAAGAGTTGAGTTGGATATCGCCATCATCCAAAGCCTTGTTTGGCGTGTTGTAATCGGTGAATTCAACCAACTTGATGTTGACGTCTTGTTTCTTGAGGCGCTTTTGGATATCTTGCCAAATTTCTTTATCGTTGGTCATGATCCCAACTTTGACTGTTTTGTTGGCTGAACTTGAGCTGCTGGAGTTGCCACAAGCGGCTAAAGCAAACACTGGTAATGCGATTGCCACGCTGGCAACAATTTTCTTCCACAATTTCATTTCGTAAATCCCCCTATAAAATAAATGCCTAAGTATTTTTTGCAACAAACAAAAAACCGCTCCTAACAAAAGTTAGAAGCGGTTGAACCCGCGGTACCATTCTAATTCGACAGCCATGCTGCCCTCACTAACGCGTCAAACAACGCGCGTGCGAGATAATGGTCGCCACCCATTGCAGCCTTAGGAAGTCCCTCGGTGCACCGATCCGTGAGCCATTCTCAAGCGTGCTTGCTACCCCGCTCTCAGCATTCCGGGTTTTCTGTACAGCCTCACACACTATCTCTCTCACATCGTTCGTTTGTTGCTTTGAATTGTCTATGATGTTACACAGTAAATGAGTAAATGTCAACACTTAATGAGAAAAAAATGAGTTTTCC
>CAKRHU010000138.1 GCA_934339215.1 uncultured Lacticaseibacillus sp. | reverse complement strand
CAGACATCGCTACGATCACAGACGAGGAAATCAACCGAATGGTGTGGCAAATCAACACTCGACCACGCAAGATGTTCGGATGGAAATCTTCGCTTGAAGTCTTCTGGTCAGAGATGTTCCACTTAGCTTGACAATTCAAGTACAAAAATAGCGGTCTCTGGCAGGAGGCCGCTATCTGTGAGCCATTTGGCAATGACTTCTTCTCTGTCGTCATTATAACACGCAATGAAAGTTAGGGGTAGGCGACTAGCGCCAAGACAATTCTAACACGCCAAAATTGTTCGTCGAGCAGAGGTAAAGTGGATAACTGCCGAAAATCGTCAAATTTCGGCCGGTTTTAGCGACTTTAAAGCAAAACTCTAGGAAAAAATATACCAAGACGACTAAAGATGGCTAAAATCGCCCTTTATTTGCGAATTCAATGCTACACTTGTTAAGCGCATTTGGTACATTAGGTCATCGCGGAAAAGGCGGCCTATTTTTGTGTCGTCAAATCGACCGGTAGTCCTGTGCCTCGGTTGCAAGCGGCATGAAATGACGCTAAAATTATCTTCAATTAGCACATAAGGTTATCCCTTTTGAAACGATTATTAGAAAATGCTAGTGAGGTGATTTTATGGCAATCGGACCACATCGTTCCCCAATGCAGGAAGTAAATATGCGAGTGAATCTGACGATGGCATGGAAGGCACAGCAGAAACGCGGGCGGCCACGGCTAGACGCCAGCTTGGATATGGACGCCGCGATTTACCACGATGCAGGATTTAGTTACGCGCAGATCGCCAAACAATTGCACGTTAGCAAGTCCTCGGCTTACCGAATGGTCAAGCGGGTGTTGGGATAAAAATACCAAAACCAACTTCGCCGGTCGATAACATTTTTGCTGATTCAGTTTTTGGCAGCGGAATTTGGTTGGCAGATGAAAGAGCATAAGGGAACCAGCCCCACTTTTTCTGACGAAAAAGCGTGGACTTGGCTGTGCCAAGCGGTTTCTGGTTCAAAACAAGGTAGGGCAAATAAGCCCACTTGGTAATACCTTGTATATACCCAAGAAGCCCCGTCTGTTGCGAATCTTAAAAACGGTCACTATACTAAATATATATCTATATATACCTATATATACTATTAAATAACAAAAAGCGGGCGAACTTTGATGACAAATAAGAAAAAGCTGGTCGTCTTAACCGACGAAAATCAACGAGACATTGAAACGATTCGACACGATCACCCCGAACTAGTCACAGACATTTCGGCGATCCGTTTTGCATTGAAACAAGCGGCAACACCGGAAGAAAAATCGGCGACGATCGGTGCAAATAAAGGGGCAAAAAACGATCGCCTCACTCAAATTGCCAAAGCGCAAGATTTAAACACGATCATGCTGGCGACACTCTTGCATGGGATTAAAATTTCCGTTCCTGCAGCGGGCGATTTGCTCGACGACGAGGAGATTACCGCCGCAGAAAAGATGCGCCATCGCCACTTAGATTCGTTGCGCCGCGACAAGCGCCACAGACGCTAACGGTTTTTGCAAACGTTGATGGCTTGCTAGTTTGAACTATGTGCACAAAATGGCGCCAAATCGGGCACAAAGTTCAAAAGTGGGTGTACAAAGTGGCGAATTTTGGGCACAATTGATATGTCTTGACCGTGAACTGGCGGCTACCCGCAGGGTGCTTTGATGGGGTCTATTGAAAACAAACCGCACTGCGGTTTAACCCGCAAACGGGTTCGGTTTTCCCTTATGCTCATACCCACCTTTTTCGGCTGCACGCTAAATTCATGAAAACGACGACGGCAATTTCGCCGTGATCGACCCCAAAAATTGGAGGAAATTCAAATGATCTGGTCACAAACTGCGCGTCTAGCAGCGCTTGATTATGTACTTTGGGACTACGGTGCATCAAAAAAATTTAGAGATGCCGTGAGAACGAAACTCACCACTGATCTGAAAGAAAAATCGCGCGATAAGATCGACATGACCTACCTGTATGGCAAGATGACTTACGGCGAGCAGACCGGCGACAACTTCAAAATTCAAGAGGGCCTGCACCATGAACCGACACCAGAAGTTGGTGACATTGAGGTGTCACATGGCGATGGTTTGTTTGCCCGTTATGCCGAGTTTGAGTTGTGGAATCACAAGGTGACTGAGTTCGATCAAGCGAAGATTTTGTACTACCTGAGCTATCTCTTAAATAACGAAACGCCAACAAGCTTGCAACAGCGAGCGCAAGCAGAGTTTGAGAAATTCGGCGAAAACGAGTGAAAAAAGCACCGGTGCAGATCCATGCCGGTGTTTTTTCATGCTAAAAAACGTCGCGCGTTTGAGCGCGGCGTCTTCAAAACATGACGTTACGTGTATACAAAAGCGCGGTGCTCTGGAAGAACACCGCGCCATTAGGAATGTCTATCTGGGAAGATAGAAAAGGTTTGATCCTCTAGGGGTAACTAGAAGATGTAATCAGCAAATGAATGTTGATTGGAATCGGCGGTTCTGGGGTTAGAGCCGCTTGGACATCATGTTAGCACTATTTACATAATCGGGTGAGAAATTTTTGCAAGAAAATAGCGCGACTATTCGGGGAGAACATCGCGCCAGTGTGGGGCTATCTTCGGAGAAAAGATAGTTAGGTTGAATCCCACAGGAGAAATAATGGTGCATTTCTAGGGTGAGAAATACATCGCTATGATGATAACATAAATCAGCTTTCTGTGTGCTTTTCTTCGGCGCTTTTGTCGTTATGTGCTTCCAAACGTCGCCGACGTTCCGCCACCAAAGCGCGAAAGTCTTCGCGAATTTCTGCCAAGTGTTCAGTTGATAACGGTGGCAGTTGCTGAATGGCGAACTGTACAAGTGCCTCGACTTTTTGCTCATCGGTGAGATCATTTGATTCGCTTTGATTACTCATTTGGCACACCCTCACCTTTGAATGCCCCTGCGTCTGATGGCGTCGTGGCGAGATAGCGCGCATGCACGCCGCCATCATCGAGTTGTTTAAGAACGCCTATGCCAGTTATCGGTCGAAAACCAGAGGTGGTTTCAACGAAAATCTCACGGTCGTCGGGAGATTTGGCTAACAGTGCCTTGAGTTCGCCAATTGTCATGTGCCATGCACCTACCCTTGAATTCTAGCGCGGTTGTATTTTCGTTCGGCGAATGCAGCGGCCTTTTTTTCGGTCAAAATTGAAGTGAGAGCAGCAAGTGCGGCGGTGTTTTCGGACAGTGCCGCTTGAGTGGCGTCGAGTTGTTGACGTTGCGCCGCGATCACCGCGTCTTGGTCACGAGTGATTTTTTGGTATGCGTCGAGCGCAGTCTGGTAATTTTTGGCGGCACGTTGGCGCTCAATAGCTTGCGCCTTTTCCAGTGCGGCGACTTGTTGCAACGCCGCATCGCGTTGATCGCGAACGTGGTCAAGGGCGCTTTTGCGTTGGCCGTTGATTGGGAGCGCCGTTCCCAACTGGCGAATATCTTCACGCGACAACGGAACATGCAGGTCGATCGAATAAGCCTTGGCGCGCTTGTAAATGGTTTGGCGACTGACATCAAGGTACTTGCCGAGCACGATTGCCGACGGGTTCTGGCCGGTCTTCTCGATCAGGTCGAGCAACGATTCCATCTCTAATGCCATGCGAATGGCCTCCTATCAACGTGTGACTCCATTTTAGCATCAACGCGCCAAATTGTAAACCATTGACAATTAACTAACTACTTTAGTATATAAAGTAAACCGTTGACAACGGTTTACCCAAACGCCGAGTAGTGTCTTACAAGTAAACCATTGACAAAATATAGCCAAAATAGTTAAGTTTTGTAAACCATTGACATAAATTTACAAATTGGTGATATTTTGAGAGCGGTTGGCGCACCGGCGGTGCGGCCTCGTTCTGGCGAGTGCGCCATAAACAAAACCCCGATAACCGGTAGAATCTCCGGTATGACGGGGTTTTGATAATTGCATAGACATATTATGGCTAGATGGTGATTGTGCAGCGGGCTACCAAAGCGACAGCATGTGTCGTTTTGACGACTGCCGGCGGCGAAAATCGCCCGCTTTTTCGGCGGGCGCGATTGGCGCATAGCGTTGTTGCTCATGCTGAATCAGGGTGCGCCCCAGCTTGTAAAAGTCATGCCCGTTCAGGTCGTTGAAGTGGCGAAAATCGCGTAACAGCCCCGCTTGTAAAGTGTAGTAGTCAGTTGACGACATCGGCAGATTGCCGCTGAAGTAGTCAGCTTCGATTGATTGTTGGGTGGCGATATAGGCAAAACGGTTCTGGTGCAAAGTTTACTCAGGGAGAGCGCATCCTGTATCATGAATTTAAACTGGAGGTTTTCAGATGACGGATCATTTTAAAGGACGGCAATTCAATCAATCGGTGATTACTTTTGCCGTAGGCTACTACTTGCGTTACAACATCAGTTATCGAGATCTAGTTGAAATGATGCGCGACCGTGGTATTTTCGTGCATCACACAACCCTCATGCGTTGGGTACAATATTACTCACCGATTATGCGGGCTCTATGGCGTAAGCGCCATCGGCGCACTTCCAAAAGGGGCGTGCAGACGTTTTTCTGGACTTTCAACCTCAGGCAGCCTTGCTCTGACGGTATTCTTGCAGGCTCTTTCCTCCTAAAACTTTTTTTCTTCGTTTGGTGTTATACCACTCGATATACAGGTCGAGTTCTTTGCTGAAATCATCAATAGATTTTCCTAGCCAGCTTCTGTTGTAAAAGAACTCAGTCTTTAGATGACCGAAGAAGCTCTCCGCTCGAGCATTATCTGGGGTGCTGGCTTTCTTTGACATAGAACGTGTGAAGCCTAATCCATTCATTAACTCAATCCAGCCTGGCCAACGATAATGCGCGCCTCGATCTGAATATACAATAGGTTTCTCGTTGAGCGTAAAGGTCTCTGCCGCAGCGCTAAGCATTGTGTTAACCAGTTCGGCGTTAGGACTGGTGCCAATTGTCCAACTCGTGATTTGGCCGTCAAAGCAATCAATCAGTGGAGAAAAATATACCTTCCCCGCCTGGATAGAAAACTCCGTAATGTCCGTGACGAGCTTCTGGTTGGGAGCCTCAGCTTGAAAGTCTCGATCAATAATATTGGGGACTGCCGGCGTGATTTCTCCTGCATACGAGCTGTATTTGCGACACCGGGTAACGGTGACTTCCAGCCCTTCCTCCTTCATTAATCGTCGGATCACTTTCTCGGAAAGATGGATGCCTTCATCATCTAATTCCATCTTGATCCGGCGATATCCATAGCTTGGTGTTACCCTCAAAAGTGAGACAGCGAATCTAGTATAATAACATCAAAGTATGATTACTGGAGGATCTGTTATGG
>CAKRHU010000137.1 GCA_934339215.1 uncultured Lacticaseibacillus sp. | reverse complement strand
GAGCCAATTAGCGATCAAAGCGGCTAAGGTACAATAAGCCAAGGCTACGCAGACACGCACCTGATACTTAAATCCCGTAGCACGTAATTGTATATTGAAATCCACGAAATTATCCCTGTTTTCGTGGATTTGTTGTGTCGTCAAAGCTTTTAGATCAATTTCGGTTGAAAATATCGCCGTCGACTGCATGGAGACCATCAGCTAAAAAGATCTGTATCAAAGTCACTTTTTTCTGGATAATTTCGAGTGCGTGTCAGCCAAATTAAATAACAAAAAAAGACGCACTCGGCGTCTTCTACTCGCGCACGCCACCCCATGCAGCAGGGGAACGGCGGGCGCGTTTGGTTTTGATAAAGGTGGCTAAAACATACGTGTCATCAGCGAGGCGATACCACCGGGAGTGATTATCGAGATCAGCGACCGCAGTGATGATGACTGCTTGTCCTTCTGCAAGCCGGTTGGGACACATTTTTCCAAAGGGCGCTTGCCATAAGGTCGCATCGGCGATACAGATCCCGTGAATCGTTTTGGCCACTTCATTGCTGGCAAACAATGTGTGCGGTAATTGCAGTGGCGTCGGATCTGGTAAGAACGGATTATCGGATTGGCCGACGGTGTCATCGGCAGTGATCCACTGCGAGCCGCCCACATTCAACCAAACCGTATTGGTGTTGGTATCGCGCATCAACGCATACACGCGCCAGAAAGTATTAGCTGGCAACTTCCCCCGTAATGGCTCTCCTGCCAGCGGCATGGGATAGGCGAGTTTTGACGTTTTCAGTTGAATGTACGCATCTTCGGGATTTTTCCCACGTTCCAAAGGTGTCAAGTTGTAATCAAAGCGCAAGCGCTGTGACGCGGCTGAAAAAGTCCCAGATTGTTTGGTTTCGCCGACGACATGATCGACAAACTCCTGAAGTGGTGTGGCAGTGAAAGATTCGTTCACCACCCCGGACAACATTTCAGGCACTTGCAGCAAATGCCCATTTTGATCGCGGTGATAGACCATCACAGGTGCAGCAACGCGCGGGGAATAAGTGCATAAAATAATTTGTGAGGTCTGCGGAAAGACTTGGGTGAAACCACTGATCGCTGTCAGTACAAAGCCTGGTACCACTGCCCATGTGATCGGCAAGACTTCACCGGGGTGGCCCACTAAGTCTGCGGGTTCATGCAACCTGCTGTGATCGGCGGCGTTTTGATAATAGACGCGCACGTGGACACGCGAATCAGCCACGCCGGTTGCTGGTGGCAGCGGGGTGGCTGAAGGTTTTGGTTTGGATTGAGGTTCCGGCTTTTGCGCGACTGGGCGTTTAAAAGTCTGCGTGGTGGCACGCGGCGTGGGCTTTGGTTGGAGCCACGCTTTAATGCGAGACAAAAGACTCATAGGCTGCTCCGATTGACTTTAAAATTCACTAAGATTCACTGGCGCGTGCCTTTGAATTCAAACTGATTTCTGCCAGCTTCGGTCCGCGCACCACATCGACGTCTTTGAGGCCGATCCCACATAGTTTCTCCAAAGTGAAGGCTAACTCAGCGTCTTGCACATTGCGCGTTTCGTTGGTGAACAGCAATTCATCATGAGTCGCCGCTTGGGTGTAAACCACAGTGGTGCTCCCAAGTGAGTAGACTTTCACGAATTGCGTATCGGTGTGCGCCAACTGCTGAGCAACCAAGTGGGGGTAGCTATTGGTAATATCGATCAACCGCATAATCAAACACGTCCTTTCCAAAAACGACAAGTTCTGATTCCTAACTATATTATAGGTTAAGCGGCTTCAAACTGCTAGGCACAGCCGGCATTTCGTGATGATTTCTATCACAAAATCTGAGAAAAATCTTTGCTTAAAATCAAATATTGTCTGGCATCAATAGTGGCTCATGCGTTCATCTAGCTACAGTGATTCGAAATTGGGACTCCAACTGGCTCGCCGCTGCATATAGAGCGTCCTCGGCCGAGCTAACTTTGACAATTCGCTATGCTCATTGCAAAGTGGATCTTGACCTACGGAAGATTGTAAGCGACAAGTCGCAAACAGTCTTCTCAATATGCAGCGACGGCCAGCTTCCGTCCCAATTTCAAATCACTGAAACGAAGCTAGATCACTGGCACCTGATGACTACGAACCAGATGGTGGCAACGCTGATGCAATCATTCATGATACCAAATGACTTCGAAACGTGAGTATGCTTAATTTGTAAGCCAGTTATATCAACGTAGAAAAGCTGTGGGTGGAGAAAAAAAGTGTGCAGGCGGGCTGGTCATCAGCCGTGGGGCTCTTAGCGATTTATCGCTTAGAGCCCAGCGAGAAGAAGATCCATTTTGCGGTTATGAGCGAAGCGATTGCAAAATTAGCTTCGACGAGCGTCATTGCGTTCCATGACCAGCCCGCCTGCGCACTTTTTGTCGGAGGCCACAGCTTTTCGTGCCGGAGGTAAATCGTTATAGCACATTGAGACATCAAAAAAGACCCAGACGAACTTTCGTCTGGGTCTGAAAGGTTATTCAGCTTTTTCGGAAATGGCGATTTCACCATTGGCGATGCGTGCTTCAAGGTTGGTTGCCGCTGGATGGTCGAGATAAAAATCTGCCACGCGGTCTTCGATTTGCTCTTGGATGACCCGACGCAATGGGCGAGCCCCCATAGCAGGATCAAAGCCTAAGGTTACCAGCTTTTCCTTGACGGGATCGGTGACATGGATCGTCAACCCTTGGTCATGGATGTTGGCATTCGTATCTGCAATCATCAAGCCGACGATTTGCATCAAGTCTTGTTTATCCAAGGCCTTGAATTCAACGATGTCATCAAAGCGGTTCAAGAATTCTGGCTTGAAGTAGTTGCCTAGTTGGCCGAGCACAGAATGAGTGGTACCGTGCATGCTGGCACCAAAGCCAACGTTGGCTTCAGCGTCTGTCGACCCAGCGTTAGAGGTCATGATGATGATCGTATCTTTAAAGGATACGGTGCGGCCTTGCGAATCGGTCAAGCGCCCATCATCTAAGATCTGCAAGAACATGTTCATGACATCAGGGTGGGCTTTTTCCACTTCGTCTAACAAAATCAGACTGTATGGGTTGCGGCGCACTTGCTCAGTCAATTGGCCGGCTTCTTCATAGCCGACATAACCCGGAGGCGAACCGATGAGCTTAGACACGGAGAATTTCTCCATGTACTCGGACATGTCAAAGCGGATCATCGCTTCTTGTGAGCCGAACAGCTCTTTGGCTAATTGCTTAGCAAGTTCTGTTTTCCCAACGCCGGTAGGGCCGACGAATAAGAAACTGCCAATTGGCCGACCGGTTTTGTTAAAGCCGATACGGTTGCGACGAATGGCACGGGCCACTTTGTCGACGGCATTGTCTTGGCCGATGACATGGGCTTTAAGATCAGGCGCCAAGGTCTGGAGTTGTTGTTGTTCTTGTTGTTTGAGTTCGCCGACTGGAATGTGCGTCTTTTGTTCGACGATTTGTTCCATGTCTTTTTCAGTGACGGTTGGGGTATCTTCATCAGACACACCAGCTTGGTCTTTTTGCATTTTTTCAAGCTTGTTGACCTGGTCGCGATAAAAGGCGGCTTTTTCGTAGTCTTCTTGCTTTAATGCACCTTGTTTTTGATTTTCGGCATCGGCGATCTTCTTCTTTAAAGCGTTAGGGTCAACGACTTTGATGGTCAAGTTCTTCTTAGAGCCTGATTCATCCAGCAAGTCGATGGCTTTATCGGGTAAGTAGCGATCTTGGATGTAGCGGTTAGATAAACTGACAGCGGCTTTGATGGCTTCGTCAGTATATTTAACATGATGGAAATCTTCGTAGCGTTTTTGAATGCCTTTGAGGATCTCTTCAGTTTCTTCGACACTAGGTTCGTCGACAGTCACTGGCTGCAAGCGCCGCGCTAAAGCGGCATCTTTTTCGATTTGGCGATACTCGTTGTTGGTGGTGGCCCCAACTAATTGCAGCTCACCACGCGCCAGGGCAGGCTTGAGCACGTTGCCAGCGTCCATGCCGCCTTCAGCGTTCCCGGCACCGACGATTTCATGGATTTCATCAATGAACAAAATGGTGTTATCAGACTTTTTGAGTTCATCTAATAACTGTTGCATCCGTTGTTCAAATTGACCACGGATCCCAGTACCTTGTACTAAGGAAACGACATCTAATTGAATGACTTGACGATCTTGTAGCTTAGTTGGGACATCACCATTGGCGATTTTCAACGCTAAGCCTTCGACGACGGCAGTTTTCCCGACGCCGGCTTCACCGATCAAAACAGGGTTGTTCTTCGTCCGGCGGTTTAGGATCTCAATGACGCGCGCGATTTCACCATCGCGGCCGATCACAGGGTCGATTTCACCGTTTTTAGCCTTTTGAGTTAAGTTGACCCCAAATTGGCCGAGGACGGAATTCCCGTTGCCACGGCGATTGTTGCCGCCACCATTTTGACCACTTTGGGTCGGTGGGGTTTGCGGCTGTTGTGGATTTTGATCCATGCCTTGGCTCATGGCCTTGAAAATGTCATCGAGGCCGTTGAAGCCGAAGGGATCATTTGCGTTGGTTGGTTGCATTTGGCCTCCTGCTTGTTGCTTCAACTGTTGGTAGCAATTCTGACACAAGTTGATCTCTTGTTTCGTTCCGTTGACGGAGGTGTACAAGTGGATCGTTGCGGGGTTTTGATGACAGTTCTCACAGAGCATTTCGTCACTACCTTTCTATATAAGCTCGTCGATTGAAAGTCACATTGACCTTCATTGACCAAAGCCCAGTATACACGCTTATTTTTGAAAAGCAAGCACTCTGATACCGAGAGTGCTAAAAAAATCGTTAAAGCCTTGCAATGTAAGGTTTTTGCCGCTTGTCTACAAGCGTTGATAATGCTACCATAAAGATGTTGCCGGAAGAAGGAGGCTGAAAGATATGGCTGTAGATTACACCGCGTTGATGGATCAGCTTAGAGCTGGGGAAATCGACGAGATCAAAATCGACCCAACTACTTTTGCAGCGTTTCGCAGCGCGTGGACCAATTATCCTGCGCGCAAAGAAATCGTAGGCACTGCAAGGCGCGAAGGCGTGATTTTATACCATTACCACCCACTTAACGACAAATAAGACTTGTCGTGAAAACGGAATAATGGTAAGGTTTACAGGAGATAGAATGAAGCCATTCTATTCGGCAAAAATTTTTTTCAAATGACGAAGGAGCAGATTACTCATGGAAAAACGCGAATTTAATGTTATTGCAGAAACTGGTATCCACGCCCGTCCGGCGACCCTTTTGGTACAAGCTGCCAGCAAGTTCAATGCCGACATCAACCTGGAATACAAGGGCAAGAGCGTTAACTTGAAGTCCATCATGGGC